>DASYTD010000113.1:0-3694 GCA_036002655.1 Gemmatimonadales bacterium | reverse complement strand
GGTGGATTGGCGAGACGAGCGATGCCGAAGTCCATCACCTTGAGGAACCCGCTCGGCTCGACCACGATGTTCTGCGGCTTGATGTCGCGGTGGATCACGCCTTCGGCGTGCGCGACCTCCAGCGCTCGACACACCTGCTTGCCGACGGTGAGCGCCACGGCCACCGGCAACTTGCCGCGTGACACGATGAGCTGCTTCAGCGACGTGCCCTCGACGTACTCCATAGTGAGGTAGTACATCCCGTTCTGCTCACCGAGATCGTACGTGCGGACGACGTTGCGATGAGCGATGCGCCGCGCCAAACGAATCTCTTGCTTGAAGCGATCGAGCGCGACGCTGCCGCCGGCCAGCGCCTCCGGCTTGAGCGTCTTGATCTCGACGGGCTCCTGCAGCTCGCGGTCGAATGCGCGGTACACGACGCCCATGCCGCCAGCGCCGAGAATTTCTTTGACTTCGTAGCGTCCGGCGAACGTGGCACCGGGGCGCAGCTGCTCGCCCCCAACCGCGCGCACGGCCGTGGGCACTGAAGCGATCGGCTGTGTCGCCGCGCCGCCCGACGCCGCCATCATGTAATCCACGAGCGCGGCTTTGGCTTTGAGGTCGTCTACCAGTCCCTTGAACGCCTTCGAGAGGATCCCGATCTCGTCGCGCGACTGCACCGCGATGTCCACGCTGTAGTCGCCCTCCTGCACCCGGCGGGTCGCGATTGCGAGCCGCCGCACCGGACCCGTTATCGACGCGCCTGCACGAAGGCGAAGATCAAGGCGAGCACGACTCCGAGCGCCACCGCCCACAGCATCGTGCGTTGCAGTGCGTTGAACGCGGCCAGCTCGGCCTCGCGCGAGCGCAGCGCGACGAAGCCGCCGCGCAGGTCGCCGCTGGGCGAGCGGATGGCACCGGCGAGTCCGATGAGGTGCTGCCGCCCCATGGCCGCGGCCAGCGACGCTCCCTCACCGCCCGTATCGGCGGCCAGCGCTGCGGTGTTGATGCCGCTCTGCAGCGCGGGCCCGATATCCTGCGCCGGCACGGTGCTGCCGACGACCACGAGCTGGTTGAGCGTATCGAGCGCAAAGAACACGACGTCCGAGTTCGTGGCCTGCTTGATGGCGCCGGCGAGCGAGTCGTCGATCTGATAAGTGGCGACGAGCGCACCCAGGGGCGCGGCGGTGGGGGGATCGCGCAGCGGCGTGCCGATCGCCATGTACATCGTTCCCCGGACGTCGTCGAGCCACGCGCCGCTCGTCTGATCCCCGCTCAGCGCATTCGCGACGAGGGGGGCGATGGACAAGTCGCGGTCGTATTGCTCGCGGTAATCGGTGCGCGCGATGAGGATGCCGTCGCTGTTCGTGACGAGCACCCAGGAGGCGTCGATCAGCCCGCGGATATCGTCCGCCTGGTCCAGCGCTTCGGCGCGCGCCCGCTGATTCAGCAGCCGCTGGCGATACTGCGGAACGTCCGTTGCGATCGTGCTCGCGCGGCCCAGCGTGCGGGTGCGGGCGGCGAGGTAATCGTCCACGGCGCGGCGCGTGGCGAGCAAAGCGCGGTGGATGGCCGCGTCGGCGGTGCGGTTGGCCTGGATGGATGTGACGCCGAACGTGATGCCCAGCACCGCCACGACGAGCAGCGCCGAGGCGACGAAGATCTTCGCGGTCAGTCCGAACGCGGGTCTAGTAGCGCTCGCGTCCGGCATTGGTGGGGTAGTTGCGCCCGTATCTTCGTCTCGCCGCGGCCGTAGAGCCCGAGATCGAAGCTGTTGGGATCATGAAGGTGATTCCCTACTCTTCAGCCGCGCGCCGTGGATGCTTCTCGCGCCGGCGATACGCCTTTTTGGAACGGTGGACCTTATGAGACGGAGTCTTCAAACGTTCTTTCACGGGAGCGTCCGGGTTCGGCACGCGCACCACGACCTTGTCCTTGTCGCGCTTGCGGCTCACGTCCGGGGGCGGCCCACGCGCTGTCTGATCTGACGCGCATGGTGGCGCGCGTGGATGAGGTGGAAGCGCATCCACTCCTCGAGCGTCAGATCGCCGATGCGCGGGTGCTTGACGAAGAGATCGCTGCGACGAGCCGGTAGCAGCTCACGCTCCAGCTGATCCCACGACTCGATGCCGGACAGGAAATGTGCCTCGGCCGCCGCGCGCCCGATCGCGGGCGCGGGCACGGACCGTTCCGGCGCTTTGCGGCGGGGCGGGAACCAGCGCAGTCCAAAAATGAAGAGCCTAGCAATCTGCTCAGCCGGGGTTCGCGGCCGGCGCGACATAGCCGCATGATTGCGCCGCGCGCGGAACTTCTCGGCGCTCCACTCGAGACCCAGCGCCAAGTGCTCGACGATTTGCGCCGGTGTCCACTTGCCCGCCGGTCCCCGTTCCCACTCGCCGTCGCTGCGCTCGCGCAGCGGACCAAGGACCAGCGTCCGGAGCTCAGATATCCAGCTCATGTCTTGAAGAACCGCCGGCGCACGTGGTCCCCTTGCTCCAGCCATTCGTCCAACTCACCGGCCGAGGGGAGCTGACGGCCACGCCACCAAAAGAGAAACCGGCCTCCGCCGGCGACGTGGTGATCCGGCGACGCTTCGAAGAACCGCCGGATTTCCGGCGTGAACAGCTGCCGGATCGCCGACTCGTCCGGCCCTTTCAGCCGGTAGGCCTTGGAGAAATCGGGAGACTCTGGAAAGTCGATATCCTGCATGCCGAAGATCTCGCCCAGGCGGGAGAACCATCCTTCGGGAGACAGCGCGAATTTTGGAAATGCGATATCGTCCCGCTCCCAGACGATGCCGCTCAACCGGTGCGTGGAGGAGTTCTTGCCGCCGCTGGTCACCCACTGGTATTCGAAGGCGATGAAGGGTGCCTGATTCTTCGTGCCGCTGATCGTGTAGCCCCAGGTGCGGCGCCGGCCCTCGTTGAAGGGCTCGAACACGTCACGGAAGCGTCGTTCGCCCTCCGGCCGCTCCGGCTCGAACTTGAACCCGTGCACCAGGCTGAACTCTTCGTACGCCGCGCGACGCCTGCGCTGTTGTGCTCGCGAGACCAGCGCCAGGACTCCGACCACGGCGGCGACGCCCCCTATGATCAGAAACTGCGGCTCGATCATCATCGCGTGCGGGGCCGCCGACTACTAGTTTCCATCCGACCCGACATGCGGGGAATCTGCGAGTGAACCTGCTGCGCCGCCACCCGGTTGCGATCGCGCTGGTGCTCCTGCTCCTCGTCACCGCGATTCACCCGCTGTCGCCTCTCGTGGATGCCGTTACCGGCTCCGCGCCGGGCGACGCGGACCTCGACCGGCCAATCTTGTATGTGATGTTCGCGCCGCTTTCCAACACGCTCGATGCACTCACGTTCTTCAGTCTGGCGCGCGCCGAATGGGCGCTCGCGGTCTGGATCCTGGGGCTCGCCGCATGGGGAGCGCTCCGTCCGGCCGCTACGCCGCTGCTGCGGCGTCAGCGCGTCGGGCGCGCACTACTCGGCCCCACCATCCTGATTCTGCTCGCCGTCGCCGCGCTGCTGCTCCCCAGACCAGTGCCACGGCTCACGACGACGGCCGGCGCGGGCACCGTCATCGATTATCACGCGCACACCAACTTGTCGCACGACGGGCGGCCTGGGTGGACGCTGGCGCGGCTCGCGGCATGGCATGAGCGGCAGGGGTTCGAAGCCAGTTATGTGACGGACCACAACATCGTCTACGATGG
>DASYTD010000112.1:0-4668 GCA_036002655.1 Gemmatimonadales bacterium | reverse complement strand
GGGAGGCGAGCCGGGAAACACGCGCTACTCCGCGCTCGATCAGATCAACCGCGGCAACGTCACGCAGCTCCAGGTCGCATGGATCTATCACACCGGGGACATGCCGCCGGGCGGCCGCTCTGAAATCCAGGCGACGCCGATCGTCGTGAATGGCGTCCTCTATACGACAACGCCCGCGCTCGCCGTCATCGCGCTCCGCGCCGACAACGGCACGTTGCTCTGGAGATTCGATCCCTTTGCGAACCGTCCGCGCGAGTCGCACGTCAATCGCGGCGTGACGTATTGGGAAGCGGGTCGCGACCGCCGCATCTTCTTTGCCGCCGGCCGACGGCTGTACGCGCTCGACGCGCGGACGGGCCAACCGATTCCCACCTTCGGCGAGTCGGGCTCGCTGGACCTCGGCGCGGGACTGAGTCGCGACGTCGCGGATGCCTACCTCGTCGCGACGAGCCCCGGCGTCGTCTACAAGGATGTGCTCGTCTGGGGGACGCGAGTTGGAGAAGAGGAGGGCTCGGCGCCGGGCGACGTGCGCGCCTATGATGCGCGCACCGGCAAGGTCCGCTGGACGTTCCACACCATTCCCCATCCCGGCGAATTCGGGTACGACAGCTGGCCGGCGGACGCCTGGAAAACCGCCGGGGGCGCGAACTCGTGGGCCGGCATGACCGTGGACGTCCATCGCGGCATCGTCTACGTCCCAACCGGCTCCGCGACGCCCGACTTCTACGGCGGTGACCGCGTCGGCGCCAACTTGTTCGCCAACTCGCTGCTCGCCCTCGACGCGCAGACCGGGAAACGGCTCTGGCATTTTCAGACGGTCCACCACGACCTCTGGGACCGCGATCTCCCTACGGCACCCAACCTCATCACCGTCACGCGCGACGCAAAGCGCGTGGACGCAGTCGCGCAAATCAGCAAGAGCGGCTTCGTGTTTCTATTCGATCGTGCATCGGGCAGTCCGCTTTTCCCAATCGAGGAGCGCGGTGTGCCCGCGTCGGAATTGCGCGGCGAGCAGGCGTGGCCGACGCAGCCGTTTCCCGTGAAGCCCGCTCCATTTGCGCGGCAAGCGATTACGGAGACCGATGTGAACGCGTTCGGGCTGGAGCGTTTCCGTACGCTGCGTCATGACGCGCTGTTCACGCCGCCCAGCCGCGAAGGCACGGTCGTGCTGCCGGGCTTCGACGGAGGCGGTGAATGGGGCGGCGCCGCTGTCGACCCCGAGACGGGCGTGCTCTACGTCAATGCGAGCGACGTACCGTGGATTGCCGCGATGCGCGAATCCGCGCAGATCCTGCCAAGGGCGGCAGCTCCCCGCGCCGGTGCCGCCGTGTACGCAGCGGCGTGCGCCAGTTGCCACGGCGCGGACCGGGGGGGGCGCGGCGGCGCGCGCGCGCCCTCGCTCGTGCACGTCGGCACGCGGCTTTCGGCGGAACAGCTGCAGCAGGTGATCGAGCGCGGGCGCGGCTTCATGCCGTCGTTCGCGAACCTCCCGGAAGCAGAAAAGCGCGCCGTGATCACATACCTCGGCGGGCGATTGGTGGAAGCGCGCGGCGCTCCCGATCGGCAGCAGTCAATGGAGCCGCGCGCGCAATCACCCTACGAGTTCGTCGGCTACGAGCGGTGGAGGGACTCAGCTGGATTTCCCGCGATCAAGCCGCCCTGGGGTACGCTCAGCGCGATCGATCTCAACCGCGGCGAATACCTTTGGAGAATCCCCCTCGGCGAGTTCGCGGCGCTCACGGCGAAGGGTATTCCCGTTACCGGAACGGAGCAGTACGGCGGCCCGATTGTCACGGCGGGCGGCCTGGTATTCATCGCCGCCACGCAGGACGCCAAGTTCCGCGCGTTCGACAAGTCAACCGGTCGGCTGCTCTGGGAGGCGACGCTGCCGGCGGCCGGTTACGCGACGCCGAGTACGTTCGCGGTCGGTGGGAAGCAATACGTTGTGATCGCGGCGGGGGGCGGTAAGTTGGGATCCAAGTCCGGTGACTCCTACGTAGCTTACGCGCTGCCATGATCCTCCTATCCCTTGCCATCGCGATCGCGCCGCTCCAACAAGCGTGGATGCTCGGCCCGTTCACCAAGCCGGCGCAGGTGAATCCGGTCATCACGCCAAATCCCGCCTCTCGGTTTCGCTCGCCGATCACCGATAGCACCGTCGCATGGGAGGAGTACGCGACGTTCAATCCGGCGGCTGTCGTGAAGGACGGAAAGGTCGTTGTGCTCTATCGCGCCGAGGACGCGACCGGTGAGCGGCGGATTGGCCGGCACACATCGCGCCTGGGTCTGGCCGAGAGCGCCGATGGTCTGCGTTTCACGCGTCGCCCCCTCCCTGTGCTCTATCCTGACACGGACGCGCAACGGCAGAATGAGTGGCCCGGCGGCGTCGAGGATCCCCGCATCGTACAGACCGATGACGGCATGTATGTGCTCACCTACACGCAATGGAACCGCGATGTCCCGCGCCTCGCGGTCGCCACCTCACGCGATCTGATTTCGTGGAGGAAGCATGGTCCCGCGTTCGCAGGGGCTGCCGATGGGAAGTACCTGCGCGTCGAATCGAAATCAGGGGCCATTCTGAGCCGGGTCGAAGGCGATCGCCTCATCGCTACCCGAGTGAATGGCAAGTACTGGATGTATTTCGGCGTCCCCGACTTGGCTCTTGCCACGTCCGACAATCTGTTGGATTGGACGCCCCTTGAGGATGCAGACGGTCGCCTGATCAAAGTGCTGTCGCCCCGTCCCGGTTACTTCGATTCGTGGTTGGTGGAGGCCGGCCCTCCAGCGCTCATCCTTCCTCAGGGCATCCTCGTGATGTACAACGCGGGGAACAGCGGCGCATACGGTGATGCAGCGCTTCCCGCGCGTGTCTACACCGGAGGTCAGGCGCTTTTCGACGCGCGAAATCCCATCAAGTTGATCGCACGATCGGACGCACCGTTCATCAGGCCCACCGAGAGCTACGAGCGGACGGGGCAGTACACGGAGGGCACGACCTTCGTCGAAGGTCTCGTGCCGTTTCAGGGACGGTGGTATCTCTACTACGGCACGGCTGACTCGCGGGTCGGGGTCGCCGTATGGGATCCGCGCCGCTGATCAGAGCAGCACTTTGTTTCGGGGGATAAGATCAAATGAAATCGAAACGGACGACTGCCAGCACTATTGACGAGTACATCGCTGCATTTCCGCCCGCGACGAAGAAAGCTCAAGCCCTACCAGAGCGGCACAGGCACACTCAAGTTCCCTCTCGAGAAGCCGGTGCCAATAGGGCTGATCCGTCAGATCGTGAAATCCAGGATCAAGGAGGTCCGCGGCAATGAGAAGTAGAGACGCTCTCGTCGTTGCCACCTGCTGTGTCTGCCTCTACAGCGCGTGTAGCACAGCAGCAGCAAATTCGGGGGCTGCCGCCCCCGCACCGGTACCGCCCTCCCAGCGGATTGCTCCATCCGAGCGGACGATTGTTGCCGAGGTTGACCCGTCGATCGACGGGCAATCGATCTACATCGAGAATAGATCCACTGCTCCGATCACCATCACCAGTGTCCACATCTACGAATGCCTGAACGTCGCAAGCCCCCCGTGCGCGTTGATCCCATTGCAGATTCGGATCGGACCGGGTCAGCGCAAGCGGATCGCGTTCGTGCGGGCCGCGGACAGAGAACGCGCCTACTCGTACCGCTATTCGTGGACCTGGGGTGCCGCGGGTCCTGATTAGCCGCTAGCATGTCGAAAGTGAGACTGGGGATCATCGGTTCACGCTTTCAGGCGGACTGCGTCGCGGCCGCCGGGAAAGCGGTTCCGGAGGAGGTCGAGCTGGTCGCCGTGGCCTCGCCGACCAAAGGCAACGCGGCCGGTTTTGCCAAGCGCCATGGCGTTCCACGCGCGCATACCGACTACCGCGAGCTGCTGCGCGATCCTGCCGTCGACATGGTGTGGATCACGGCACCCAACCGGCTGCACGCGCAGATGACGATCGACGCCGCGACAGCCGGCAAGCACGTCGTGTGCGAGAAGCCCCTCTGCCTCACGCTCGAGGAAGCGGACGCCATGATCGACGCGTGCCAAAAAGCCGGCGTCTTGCTCCTCTACGCCGAAGAGCTGTTTTTCGCGCCGAAGTACGTGAAGGCAAAGCAGATGGCGGATGAGGGCGCGTTCGGCCGCGTGCACTTGGTGAAGCAAGGCGAGAAGCACTCGGGCCCGCACTCGCCGTGGTTCTGGGACGTGGAACAATCGGGCGGCGGTGCCGTCATGGATCTGGGGTGCCACGGCATCGCCTTTTGCTGGTGGTTCCTCGGCAAGCCCAAGATTACGAGCGTCTATTCGCACATGGCGACCCAGGTGCATGGCGAACAGACGCAGGGCGAGGACGAAGCGGTCACGATCATCGAATTCGAGACGGGCGCCATCGGCATGGTCGAGAGCAGCTGGAACCGCCCGGGCGGCATGGATGACGCGATCGAGGTGTTCGGCGACAAAGGACAGACGTATGCCGACATGCTGATGGGCAACGCGCTGCCGACGTACTCCGAGGTGGGCTTCGGCTACGCCGTCGAGAAGGCGGCGACGACAAAAGGGTGGACGTATCCGGTGTTCGAGGAGCACTGGAACTACGGATTCCCGCAGGAGATGCGGCACTTCGCGCGCTGTGTACGAGGCAAGGAGACGCCG
>DASYTD010000111.1:0-19535 GCA_036002655.1 Gemmatimonadales bacterium | reverse complement strand
GTCGCGCGCTTCAATCGTGAGGCGTCGAACGCCAGCCGCATCACCCATCCCAACGTGTGCGCGATCTACGATTTCGGTGAAACACCCGACGGGCTCATCTACCTGGCGATGGAGTTCATCGAAGGTGAGCCGCTCACCGATCTGCTCGAACGCGAGGGCGCGCTGCCCGTCGAGCGCGCGACCAGCATCTTCCTCCAAACGGCCGAGGCACTGCAAGCCGCGCACGATCTCGGCATCGTGCATCGCGATCTGAAGCCCGACAACATCATGCTGAGCCGCCGTAAGGGGGGCGGAGAGACCGTGAAGGTCGTGGACTTCGGGATCGCGAAGGCGGTGGGCGGCGACGAATCCGGCCAGAAGGTCACGAAGACGGGCCTCGTCGTCGGGACGCCGGAGTTTATGAGCCCCGAGCAGCTCTCTGGCGACACACTCGATGGCCGCAGCGATCTCTATTCACTGGCGCTGGTCTTCTACCGGATGCTGAGCGGCAAGCTGCCATTCGAAGCGACTACCGTGCAGGAAACGATGATCAAACGGCTGACCGACGAGCCGACCACGCTCGCCGAGGCGCGGCCGGACCTCTCTTTCCCGCCGGGGCTGCAGCCGGTGCTCGATACGGCGCTGGCGCGGACGCCGATGGAGCGCTACCAGACGGTCGCGAAGTTCGCCGCGGACGTTGTCGCGGTCACTGGTCGACGCACAGCCCGCTCGGTCGCGCAAACCGAAGAAAAAACGCAGCTCCTCGATGCGACCCCCTCCCCCTCCCCACCCGTCAAGAAGCGGTCGTTGATTCCTGTCGCGGTCGGCGTCGTCCTGATTCTCGGCGCGGGCGGCGCATGGGTGGCATTGAACGGGAAAAGCAAGACGAACGGCAACCCCGTTGACACGAGTCGCGTGGCGCAGGACACGGCGGGCGCGGGGTCGCGGCAACAAGTTGGAAACACCCCTCCGGCGGTTAGGACGTTGGCGAACCGCGACCGCCCAGGCGTGGACAGCGCAGCCATTGACCGGGAGTTGGGCAAAATCCTCGATCTTGTCCTCGATCCGCAGACGATCGGCACGGGCCGCGTCCGGGCTACCGCGATCTACGACAACGAGCGCGCCCCGGCCACGTTGCGGGCGCAAGCCGCGTTCATGGTCGCGCAAGCGTTCCTGCAGGAATTCCGCGCGGACCAAGCGTGCCGCTGGAATGGCTTGGCGCTGCGTCTCGCCCCGAGCAAAGCGACGTACCTGAAGTTCAAGAACGACCAGGGGTGCGCGTCGTGAGCTTCTTTTCCTCCAAGCGGCCCATCCGCGTCGAGGTCTTCGGCAAGACCGATCTGGGGCGCACGCGTGATCACAACGAGGACCGCTTCCTCGTCGCCGATCTGACGCGCAAAGCGGCATCGCTCCAGCCTGAGGTGCGCCAGCACGACATCGGCCCGCGCGGCACGCTACTGGTCGTCGCCGACGGGATGGGGGGCGCGGCGGCCGGCGAGCTGGCCAGCGAGATGGCGACCGACACGATCTACGATCACCTCGTGAAGACGTGGAACTCCGAGCATGAGGTCACGCCGCAACGCTTCGCCTACCGGCTCAAGGAAGCGGTCGAAGTCGCCAATGCGAGCATCCACGCGCACGCCAAGGCGCATCCCGAAGTGCGCGGCATGGGCACGACGACCACGGCCGCGGGCGTGCTGAACGACCATCTCTATCTCACGCAGGTCGGCGACAGCCGGGCGTACCTGATCCGCGGCGGCCAGGCGCATCAGATCACCAAGGATCAGTCGCTGATGCAGCGGCTCGTGGAGGCTGGGGAGCTCACCGAGGAGGAAGCCGCACAGAGCGAGCGTCGCAACATCATCCTCCAGGCATTGGGGCCCGATCCCAAGGTCAAGGTGGATCTCACGCATCAAGAGGTGCGGCGCGGCGACATCCTCGTGCTCTGCTCCGATGGGCTCTCGGGACAGGTAAAGAAGGAAGAGATCGCCAAAATCGTGACCCAGGCGAAGGACCTGAGCGCGGCATGCGAGCAGCTGATCGCGCTCGCGAACGAGCGCGGGGGGCCCGATAACATCACGGTCGTCATCGCGCGCTTCGATGGCGACGGCCTGCGCTTCTCGGGCGGCGGCCAACAGGAAGACGTGGGTCACCAGGTCTATCCGCTGATCGATACGGAAACCAGCACGGAGCCGGTGCCGGTTTACAAGGGGAGCCGCCCGCCGAAGCCGGCCAAAGAGACGCGCAACCAGACGCGCACCGTGGTCTTGGCTCTCATCGCTGTCGCCGCCGCCCTCATTTGGTATCTCACGCGGAATCGGTGAAAGCGCAATTCAAGTTTCTCTCGGGCGCCCGCGCGGGTCAGATCGAAGCCTTCCGCAAGGGCTACATCGGTCTTGGCCGCCATCCGCTGTCCGACGTGCGCTTCGACGCCGAGCGCGACCTCGACGTGTCGTCGCGGCACGCGGCAATCGTGCGCAAGCCGGAGGGATTCATGATCCAAGACCTCGGCAGCCGCAACGGGACATTCGTCAACGGTAAGCGCCTCACGGGCGACACGGTCCTCAACGACGGCGACGTCATCGGGTTCGGGGCGAACGGGCCGGCGCTCGAGTTCCAGATCATCGACGCGGATGGTGATCTGGTACCGACGACGGCGGCAGAAGCCTGGGCGGAGCGCGCGTCCACGCCGCGTGAAATGATTCGCGCGACTCCGGCTCCGTCTTCCCCCGCTCCGCGTGAGTCCGCACCGCGCCAGAGCACCGGCATCCGGATCGCCGCTGAGGTCGCGCGCCAGACGGCGCAGCTGCGGCGCACGACGAAGGTCCTCATCGCACTTCTGGTCCTCGTCGTGACCGGCTTCACGTGGATGCAGTGGGACAGCCGCCGGCGGGCGATGGAGCTGGTGCACTTACAGAGCCGCGCCGACAGCCTGATGCGCGAGTCCCGGGACCTGACGCAGCGCTTCCGGTCCGAGCTGCAGGGGGTACGCGTTGCGCTGGCGGCGTCGCAGGCCGAGACCACGCGGCTGCGCCGGGAGTTGGCCGGCTCGAGCGGCGACGCGTCGTCCGTGGCCCGGCTCCGCACGGAGCTCGACGCGGCCGAGCGGCGGCAGCGCGCGTTGGCCGGAGCGGTGGGAGGCGTTGATTACCGCCGGATCTCTCACGAAAACCAGGACGCCGTCGCGATCGTGATGGTCGAGTACACCGACGGTGAGAGGTTCAGCGGCACCGCGTTCGCGATCGATTCGATGGGCACGATGGTCACGAACAAGCACATTCTGGCGGGAGAGGACGGCACCAAGACCCCCCGGCGCCTCGGCATCGTTTTCTCCGGCAGCACCCAGACGTGGCGCGGCGAGATGATCGGTGTCTCGCAGGAGGCGGACATCGGCGTGCTGCGCGTGCTGATCAAGGGCGGCACCCCGCGCGTGCGCGGCCTCGCGCGCACGCGTGAAGGCATCGAGCGCGGCGATCCCGTCGCGATCCTTGGCTATCCGCTCGGCTTCGATCTCCCGATGGAGGCGCAGGGTGGCCGGCCGATCGCCGAGCCGACGCTGACCGTAGGGACGGTCAGCAAGGCGCTGACGTCAGTCGTCCAGATCGACGCGTACGGTGCGCCGGGATCGTCCGGCAGCCCCATTTTTGACCGTGAAGGAAAAGTGATCGCCGTGTTATATGGCGGTGAGCGTGAATCGAACGGCAAAATCATCTTCGCGGTGCCCGGCTACGTCGTCGCCGATTATCTCAAGGGTCTGAGCCTGCTGCGCTGAGGGGCCAGCGGTCCGCTGGCCCCTCGATGAGCGCGCGCTCTTACTCGAGCTGGCCCCGCATGGCACCGCCTGGGAACACGGTGCTATGCACGTTCACATAGTACTGATCCGGATGCGCCAGCAGGTCGGCCAACACCGCAGCCGCCCTCGGCCGAGCGACGCCGCGGAGCTGCGACGGCTGGTCGCTGATGGACGCGACAGGATTGCCGGCTTCCAAAAAGTCCCAAAGAATCGGCCCATTCACGCCCGCGGGCGCCTTGTGAATGTGCGCCCGCGTGTACGTCTCGCCGCTCTTGTTGTTGATCGTGAACGTAAACTCGATCGTGCCATCGTCGAATACCTTGACCTGCGCGGGTCCTTTCGATTCCGACGTGCTGGCGCCGTTCGGCTCATTCTCCGAGCGCAGCTGAACGTTGAATACAATCGCGTTCCCCTCACTGAGGGAGAATGCCGGAGTCTGATTCGGGGCGACGTTTGCTGCGGGGGGAGTGATCACATCTGCACATGCGGCGACGGCGAGAACAGCACACACATGAACGCAGCGCATACGACCTCCGCCTGGGGGGAACCAAGGCGCGGTTCAGCCGCGCGACTGTCCGCACGGAGGGTGCCGCACGTGCGGCATCGGCGACGTTACCATGGGGTTCAACGGCTGGCTAGTCGAACATCTCCCGAATCGGTCGCTTGCTTCAACGCCAGCTTCGTCCACACAGCTCCCGCGGCGTCGATCAATCCGAACACGATGAGCACGGGAGGCGCGAGCCGAAGGAGGATCAACCCGGTGAAGGCGATCAACACAAAAAAACGCACCCACACCGTTGCTCGAAAGAAGCCGGTCTGCTCGGCCCGCGCACTCGCCAAGTCCAGCATGCCGATCGCCATGACGACCACGCCGAGCACGCGAAACCAGGGATCGGTGGCGGGTGGCAAGCGCAGGAGCGCTAAGAATGTGTCCGGGGCTCCCAGGATGAAGGCACCAGTTGCCACGAGATAGACGCCGAACACGTATATGCTGCGCGCTGCTGGTGTCATCTGACCCCCTGTCGTGATCTACGCAGCACCCGATGGACCGTGACGTGTGCGTCTCCAGTAGCGGTACGCAAGCACGCTCCCAACAATCGCCGCCGCCGGCGCCCAAACCCACTGCATCTCGTTCGCGAGAATCGCGAGGCCATCCGCAGTGAGAAACCGGCTGACGCTCAGCGGGGACACCTCGAGCGGCCGCCCGGGAATTGCAAACCCGTTGAACCGCTCACGCGGCTCGGGGTTGTGTGGATGATCGAATCGGGGTCGACATTGTAGTCCTCGATGCCCCAGCAATACGCGCCGCCGTCGGTCGTCACGCCGCAGGTGCGAAAGTACGTCGGCTGCACGGAGGCGAACTCAAGCGGGGGCTGGGGTGCGGTCGAGTCGCCGCCACACGCCGCGAACAGCACAACGAGGCTGGAGGACTGCAAGGTGTGACGGGCGATAGGCAGGATTCTCATGACAACCTCCGAGGTGCCGACAATGTGCCTAAGCTGCCGCGCCGCACGTGAGGCAGCAAGTGTCGTTATTCACAGATCGCCACGCCTCAACTGTTCGACCGCGTAATGACAGGCCCGGGCGGTCAGCGCCATGTAGGTGAGCGAGGGGTTCTGGCACCCACTCGAGGTCATCGCCGCACCGTCCGTCACGAAGAGATTCGGGACGTCCCACGTCTGATTCCAGCCATTGAGCACCGACGTCTTTGCATCCCGCCCCATGCGAGCCGTCCCCATCTCGTGATTGGTGTTGCCCGGCGTACTTGGCCCGCTGCTACTGGGCTCGATGTTGCGGGCCCCGGCGGCCTCGAGTAATTCCGCCGCCGCAACGTTCATGTCGCGATGGATCGCCAGCTCGTTCTCACTCCATTGACACTCGATGTGCAGCGTCGGGATGCCCCAGGCATCTACCAGCGTCGGGTGCAGGGTCGCCCGGTTTTCCCCGCGCGGCAGCATCTCGCCGAATCCGCCGAAGCTCATCGACCACGGACCGAGCTGGCTCAGCCGCGCCTTGAACGCCGGCCCAATGCCGGGCGCCCGGAGCGCGGCGTGCCACCCCGCGCGCCCTGCCCCGCCCTGAAATCCATAGCCACGAATGAAGTCCGGATGTCGGGAAGTGACATTGCGAAACCGCGGGACATAGATCCCGTTCGGTCGCTCACCGATGACTCGGGCGTTGGCCCAGCCGTCGAACTCGCCGCTCGCGCCGCCCCACTTGATGTGGTCCATGACGTTTCGGCCGACTTGCCCGCTCGCGTTGGCCAAACCGGAGTTGAGCAGAATGCGCGCGCTCTCGAGCGCGGAGGCGCAGAGGAAGACGATGCGGGCGGTGTACTCTCGTTCCATCTTTGTCTCCGCATCGATCATGCGGACGCCAGTCACCCGGTGCTTCCCCGCGTCGTAGACGAGCGCTCGCACGATGCTGAACGGCCGTAACGTGAGCCGCCCGGTGGCGCGCGCTGCCGGCAGCGTCGCGTTGACACTGCTGAAATAGGAGCGGGTGATGCACCCGCGATGGCACGGACCGCAGTAGTGACAGGGAGCGCGGCCGTGGTGGGGCTCCGTGAGCACCGCCACGCGCCCGATGGTGAGCACGCGATCGCGGCCGAACGTGGCCCGCATGCGGTGCTGCACGTGCTGCTCGACGCAGTTCAGCGCCATCGGCGGAAGGAACGGTCCGTCCGGCAGCTGCGCGAGTCCTTCCGCCTGGCCGCTCACGCCGATGAAGCGCTCGACGTGGTCGTACCACGGCGCGATGTCCTTGTAGCGGATCGGCCAATCGACGGCGATGCCATCGCGCAGGTTGGCCTCGAAATCGAGGTCGCTCCAGCGATAGACTTGGCGTCCCCAAATGATGGACTTGCCGCCGACCTGGCGGGCGCGAAACCAGTGGAACGGCCGATCAGCGGGTGTGGTGTACGGGTTGTCGGCGTCATCAGTCCAGAAGACGTGACTCCATTCGTCGAACGACGTGGAGTGACTCTGCATGGACTGGCGCGCGGCGACGGTGCGGCGATCGCCCAGGCCGCGAAACGGCATCTCCCAGGGCGGCTTGTGTTCGAGGTAGTCGCGCTCGGGTGTGATGGGCCGTCCGGCCTCGAGCACCAGCGTGCGCAGACCGAGCTCGGTCAGCTCCTTGGCCGCCCACCCGCCGGTCATCCCCGAGCCGACGACGATCGCGTCGAAGTCGGTCATAGCGATGCGCAGCCGTCGTATCGGCCGGCTAGCTGATGGAGCCCCAACGCGCGCGCGCCGGCTTCCGAGGTGCAGTAGCCGTACACGGTGAGGTACTTGAGCATCGCGAACCAATGCTGATTCGCGGCCGTGCGTTGGCTCGCCCGGAGCGCGGTCACTTCGTCGTCGAGCGCGGTGAGGACGGCGACTTGGTCAGGCGCCGCGCAGTCCACGAAATCTCGTCCCGCTCGCCCGCGGCAGCGCGTGTCGAGTTCCGGCAGGCCGGCCACAAACCGCGCGCGCTCCGCGGGCGTGTACCAATCGGCGAGCATCTTGTCGATGAAGCCGCTCACACCAGCGTCGCCGGCACCCGGCGTCTCCGTGGCAGGGATGATCTGTTCCGCGGCCGCCGCGACGGTGCGCTCGGCGTGCGGCGAGAGCGCACGCCGCACGGGCTGGCGCGCCGCCCGCGCCGCGCGGCGGTGGACGTCGCGGCCCAGCGCGAGCAGGTCTGCGGGGGCAAGCGAGTCCAGGCATTGCAGCCCCGCGGTCGCCACCAGCCACTGAATCAGTGCGCGTCGTTCCATCAGATCCTCATCCCCAGCGCCTCGAGGTAGCGCCGGGCGATCGCACCCGACTCCTCAAAAGCTCGCCCGTCCGGCCGTGATGACCCGCAACACGGACTCCTGGCGAAATCTTCGCTTGTACTCGGCGATGATGGCAACGATCGCCGAATCCATCGCCGCTGCCTGCGCCGGATGCACGACTTCAACCACAAAGCTTGGCTCGCGGCTCGGGCGGCCATCGGCCCCGCGCCACTGGCCCTCCGCTTTCCAAAACGTGAATCCGTCGGGGAGTCGGGGGCTGACAACATCGGTCACAAACACCGCCCAGGCGGAGTCGGTGACGGCGAGCGTGTCAGCGCTGTTCCGGCCGAAATAGAGTCGCTCCGCGACGACCGACTGCGTGGCGCTGGAGCGCATCGCCGGGGCGCACGCGATCGACAGCCCCACGAGCAGCAGCCACGGTTTCACCTTCAGGCGCGTGTGGGGCTGTGCTCGTCACGATACTTCACGTACACGGTCCTGTTGGGCGACAGTGGACCCAGCTCCTTCATGCCGATCTTCGTCGCGATCGATCGCGCCCCTTCGTTAATGTCATCGATGCACGCAATGACGCGCTCGACTTTGGCCGTGTCGAATGCCCACGAGAGAATCAGCTCGCAGGCGCGCTTGGCGAGCCCGCGACGCTGTGCCTCGGATCGCATCACGCATAGCACCTCGAGGTCTTGTCCCTCGAACGCGTGAGATTTGATGAGACCGCCGACGCCGACCGGCACCTGACCTTCGACGATCGCAAACAGGCGCTGCCGGTCGCCCTGCTCCTCCGGCAGCTGGCCCACGAACTCCCAGACATCATCCTGCTCTTGCAGTGAACGAAGCAGAGCGTTGTGGGATTGGTCTAAGGGTTTCAGCTCCACAGGTCATCTCCCCGCTAGGCGTTAGGGTCCGCCCGGACCCGGGCGGGAGCGCCCGCGACGAACGATGAAGAGAACGACGACCAGGACGACAACGAAGATTAGGCCGAGTTGCCAGTTCACGGCGACCTCACCGGTGAGGGCAGTTTGGAAGCATCGATCACCTTTCGAAAGCAGCGAATCTGCACCGTCTCCAAAAAGCCTAACGCGCGATGGGCTGCTGCGCTAATCGCATTGTCGAGCAGCGCGTGGCAACCCGATCCGTGACGCAGTCCTCCGCATACGGCCGAATCGACAGCTCGGCGAAGCCGACGGCTTCCCCGGAAGGGGGGACGGCGAGGAGCACCTGGAGCGGATCGCGCAGCTGTCCAGCGAAGAACCGGTCGATTTCCTCGCAGTGCTCGGCCTCGGATCCTTCCGGCCACAACGCACACCGCATCCGCAACCAGGCGCCGCTATCGGATGCCGTCACGGGACGGATTTGACTCATACGTTGGTTGGGAATCTGCCTCAAAAGCGTGTTAGGCGCCGGCGTCCACCCGCACTCACCGCGGCGGCGTAGGCTTCGCGCATGAACGCCACGATTCGCCGATCAATATCGTCAGGTCCGGTCAGACGAAAGTGCACGCCGTAGCCGAGGCGTCCGTAATCTTCGATACGCTGCACCAGCGGGTGGCTCACTCGACGCCTGAGCCAGAGACCCGCGTTCCAACCAGGCCGCTCGCACGACCGCGCCGGCAAAGCGAACCCGCGCTTGAATGACGACCCGTGTCTTTTGCGCGTACACCGTGACCGGACCACACGCTCGCGCGACCGCTACCCAGCGGCGAAACGTCGCGCGCAGGATGGACGGCTTCCCGGTGAAGTGTCGAGTTAAGGGGAAGCGCCCACACGAATGCCACAGATTGCGCGTTACGAAGCGATGGCCGCACTTCGGGCATCGCCACAGCGGTTTAGCGGGACGCGGCGTCGACATCGGTATAGATCAGACGGCGATAATGAGAGACACAATAGCCGATCGCGCTCCTAGCGTTGGGGGTCCACTTTGCGCGCGTCCGGTCCCCGCGCCAGCACCCGTTCGGTAAAATCCAGGCGCTCCTGCGTCTCGTTCAGCTGCTGCCGCACCATGTTCAGCTCGGCCTCGAGCGCTTCGAGCCGAGACTCGTTCTCGCTGACTGCGTCCAGCCGGGCCTCAGCGTCGCTCGCGCCGCGGCCCTGCCGCAGGCGCCGGGCCCATACCCAGAACCCCGCTGCGAGCACGCCGTGAATCGCGGCGTGCGCCGGCTCGGCGACCCCGATCGCGTACCCGAGTCCCGCCAAGTTGAGGGCGCTCAGCGCGAGGGCGATTCGGTACCACATCGTGGACTTGAAGGTCATATTGAATAGCCTACGTCGGCGTGCGGCCGCCGTTTCACCCGCTCAAGGCGCCGACTCTGGGTCCGGCTCTCCCTTCCGAATCTGCCCGCCGATGAGTGCGCCCACCGTGAAGCCAAGCGCTGCTCCGAACACCGCTTTCTCCGCGGATTCGTTCCGTAATCTACGCGGGTCACGCCCCGCCGGCGTCAAGAGTCAGGCCGCAACTCGCTCATAAACGGCAAATCCCCAATGGCGCTGCGGCGGCAACAGCGGACCGCTCCATCCCGCGCGACGAAGCTGGGCCGCGATCAGGATGTTCATCAGGCCGTGCCCGACCAGAGCGATCGGGCCGCGAGCCCCGGCCTGTGCGGCTAAGATCCCCGCGGCACGTGCAGCGCGACCGCGAGCCGCCTTAAAGCTCTCCACCCCGGGCGACCAGCCACAAAACCACGCGGTGCGCGCGAGCCCCGCCCATATGTCCGCGCGCAGCCGCAGGCCCGATCCAACCGCAGACGGTAACTCCGCTTCTCGAAAACACGCATCAATGAGCGGCGGCGCGGTCGGAGCGAGGAGACTGGCCGACTCCAGCGAGCGACGCAAGGGGCTGGCCACGACGCCGTCTGCCGCACGGACCAGGTGCTGGAGCTCCGCGGGCGGACGGTGAGAGGGATCGATGGGGGCGTGATTCTCGCCCTCCAGCCATGCGGCAAAGGCACGACCCGGGATGGCCGTCGCAAAGTCCCAGACAATTCTGCCGTGTCGAGCAAGAATGATCCTCAACATGCACCAGCAAGGTCGCGGTGCCGACGAACCCTGAGCCCGAGCCACGCGACGAGGATCGCGGGCGCCAAGATAAAGATCGCCTCCTGGCCCAATTGGCCCACCAGACTGCCGGTCGGATCGCCCAGTGGGGTCCATGGAAAGCGGAATCGCTGCTGCGAGAACGGCGCGAAAAACTCCACGCCAACCGAGTACGTCGACAGCGCGTCGAGGCACGCATGCGATACGAGTGCTAGACAAAGAATGAACGCAATGCGAGCGCGCTGCGCCGTCCACTGGCGGTCCCGGAAGAGCAGGGCGGTGGCCACCAGGGCGCCCGCGAGCGCGAAGGCGAGCGAATGCGTGATGGCGCGATGGCTCAGCGGCCAGCCAAAGAAGTCGATGTCCGGCAGCGCCGCGCATGCCGCAGCCACAATGCACACTCGCCGGGTGGGCACAGCACGCTGCGTCCAGGCAGCGAGAGCAAAACCAACCGCGGCATGTGTGATGGGTGTAGGCACCTAGCCGTCCTTGAGCGTGCGACCGTCGAAAGGTGCATGGTTTTCGATTCCGCGGCATCTTTGTGGCGCGCTCCATGAACGAACGAGACCTCACCCGTCCTAGCTTCGTCAAACGGTCGCTGGCCGCCGTCGGTCCGGCCCTGGTGACTGCGAACGAGCTCGACACTGCGCGCATGACAGTCGTTTGCGTTGGCGCACATCCGGACGATCCGGAGTCGGGGTGCGCCGAGATCATGGCGCAATGGCGCGGGCGTGAGGTCGGTGTGCCCGCCGCCGAAGCCTTCGTCCACCTGAACCGCGACACTCACGGCAGCAATTTGCCCGGCCTGTAATTGGTGAGGTGGCTCGTGCTGGGCCTGGTCACGAGTCTGGCCGCGCAACACCCGACGTCGCGCGTGCTCGTGTGGGGCGGAGACGCCGAGGGCGGCGCCCCGTTCGTGGAAGCCGACCCAGCCGACCCGTCACGGCTGCGCGGTTTCGACGTGGAAGTGGCCGAGCGGCTCGCTCGCGGGCTGGGTGGTCGCACTGCCCGCTTCGTCCAAGTTCAGTGGTCCAACATCGACCAATCCGTCGAACGGGGCGACTTTACGCTCGGCCTCTCCGGGGTCGAGGACACACCGGCGCGCCGTGCCCGGCACGCCGTCACCCTGCGCTACTTCGAATTCCGCGAGGTGCTCGCCGTGCGGCCGGAGGACGCCGCCCGCATCCACGGTCTGGCCGATCTGCGCGGCCGGCGCGTCGCCACGCTCGGCGCGACGATCGCGTACGACCTGCTCATCCAGGCGCGCGATGCGACGGGTCTGCTCCCTGTCTCGTACGACGACGACGTGCATCCCTACGGCGATCTCGTCGCGGGTCGAGTGGATGCGGTGTTGCTGGACCACGTTATCGCGCAGCGCGCCCTACGCCGCCGAGGCGGATCGGGGGGGGGCTTCGTCATCCTCGCGCCAGCCGTCGCGGTCGGCCATTACGTGGGTGTCCTCGCCCGCGCCGACTCCGCGCTGCGCGATTCGCTGGACGTCGTGTTACGCGAAGCGATGCGCGACGGATCGCTCGAACAGATCTTCCGCCGCTGGGACGTGTGGGACCAGAACCAGAGTGCGTTGTTCGAGCGCGTCCTCCGCTCGGAAGGAGGCGCCACGGCGTCTCCGGCGGGCAGCCACACCGCCGCGCAGGTCGTCGCGTATCTCCCTTCTTTCGCCCGCGCCGCAGCAGTGACGGCGCTGCTATCGGTGCTGTCCATGCTGCTGGCGGTCATCGTCGGGCTCGCACTGGCATCGGGCCGCCTGTACGGACCCGCGTGGCTGCGGGCCCTCACCACCGTGTACATCGAGGTGATTCGCGGGACGCCGCTGCTGCTGCAGCTGTTCGTCATCTATTACGGATTAGCGGGCGTGGTCCGGCTGCCGGCGTTCCTCGCCGCGATTCTGGGTCTCGGCCTGAACTACGCGGCCTACGAGGCCGAGATCTATCGCGGCGCGCTCGAGGCGGTGCCGCGCACGCAGCTCGAGGCCGGCCGC
The DNA here is from genome assembly GCA_036002655.1 of Gemmatimonadales bacterium. Lineage (GTDB taxonomy): Bacteria > Gemmatimonadota > Gemmatimonadetes > Gemmatimonadales > GWC2-71-9 > 20CM-2-65-7. Next base: position 6,954 of record DASYTD010000111.1, on the reverse strand, counting down.
ACGCTCGGCTTGTCGGAAGCGCAAATCCTGCGGCTCGTGCGCGGGCCGCAGGCGCTGCGGTACGCGCTCGCTCCGATGACCAACGATTTCGTCGCCTTGCTCAAGGATTCCGCCCTCGTGTCGGTCATCACCGTCGTCGAGCTCACCAAACAGACGGCGATCTATGCGACGAACGTGGGGAGTTGGGTCGTCCCCGGCGCGCTGTGCGCCGTCGTGTACCTGGCGATGTCGCTGCCGCTGGCGCGCCTCGCGCGCCGGCTGGAGCGCCGCTGGGGAGGGCGGGCGGCGTGAGTGCGTTGCTCGTGATCGATCGGCTGCGCGTCCGCTACGACACGCGGGACGTCCTCCGAGCGCTGTCGCTCGAAGTCGCGCGTGGCGAGCTGGTGGTGTTGATGGGTCCGTCGGGCGTGGGCAAGACGACCGCCCTCCGGGCGGTCGCCGCGCTCCAGTCGTTCGCCGAGGGACGGATCGTCATCGAGGGATTCGCACTCGAGCCGGGACCGGTCCCGCCCGAGTCTCGACTCGTGCCGTTACGGCGCCGTGTGGGGCTCGTATTCCAGGGGCACGCGCTGTTCGAGCACCTCAGCGCGCTCGACAATGTGACGCTGGCGTTGCTGCACGTCCTCGGCAAAAGCCGGATCGAAGCGGAAGCGGCCGCGGCGGAGCTCCTGAACTCCCTTGATGTCGGCGCGCGCGCGAGCGCCTGGCCGCGTCAGCTCTCCGGCGGCGAGGCGCAGCGCGTGGCGATCGCGCGCGCCCTGGCACCGAACCCCGCGCTGTTGCTCATGGACGAGCCGACCGCGGCGCTCGACCCGGCACGCCGCACGGCGCTCGGGAACACGTTGCGCCGTTTGTGCGAGCAGGGGCGCGGGTTGCTCGTGGCGACGCACGACGCGGAGTTCGCGCGGGCGCACGCTGATCGGGTGCTCGCGTTATCCTGAGCCTCGGGGCCGGATCGTTCCCGTCACCTCCGTGACGACACGATAGCCCTCGAGGCGAGCTGGAATCCTGCGTTTGGTGTCAGGGGTGGAATCGGCAAGAAACACCTTGATGCAGCGCTCGCCGTCGCACAACCCGATAGCGGTTCCAACCACGCCGGGCAGCGCCATCAGGGAATCGGTGTGCGCGGCGAGGACTTCGTCGATGCTCCTGGCAGGCACGGCGGTTCCGCTTCCCCTCCCCGCACAGGCCACCATCGCGCCGGCCACAAGCAGCGGTGCGATCATGCGTGCGATCACGTCTAGTGCTTCACGAAAATCGAATAGCCGTTGCTGCTGCCATCTGGATCATGATTGGCCGCTGACTTGTACGTGTAGCCAGAGAGCGTCATCCCGGTCATCCCGAAATAGGCCATCCGCGTCGCGTTCGGGATGGACGAAAGGGTCAGGGTGCAGGTCCCCGCGCCCCCGCCGTCAGTATCAGTCGTTACACACTGGACTTCGGGGCCGGAATTCCAGCTGCCGCGCACGGTCACGCCGTTCAACGGATTGTGTTTCCAGTCGTGGGCCGTGATCCGCACGGTCGCCGACCAGGTATCCACGCCGCTAGTCGCAACGCCGTCGAGATTGCCGACGTGGAGGTTCGGCGGGTTCACGGTGACCGCGATGGCGCGGGCGTTGTTGCTCGAATTGTTGTCCGGGAACTTCTGCGTCGCCGTCAGGATGTGCCCGTTCGTGGCCACGCCAGCGGTGTTCCAATTGAATGTGCGCGTCGCGCTCGCTCCGGCGGCGAGCCCGGGGATCGTCTGCGTGCCGAGCACCGCGTTGCCGGCCGTGCCGTCGGTCAGCACGACGTCAAAGTTGGTAGTGACATCCTGCCCACCCACGTTCTGCACCGTGACCACGACGGGGGCCGTGTCGCCCTGCGTCACTGAGCCGGGCGCGGTTATGCCGGTCAGTGCGAGATCAGCCGGCGGCGTCGTCACGGTGACGGTCGCCGAGCGCTGGTTGTTCGCGGCGTTGTCATCCGTCAGGCTGTGGGTCGCGACCAGCGTATGACCGCCCACCGCCGCGCCCGTGGTGTTCCAGCTGAAGGAGCGCGTCGCCGTTGCCCCGATTGCGAGCCCGCTGACCGTCTGCGTGCCGAGCGTCACGCCGGCCGTCGCGTCGGTGAGAACGACGTTAAAGCTGGTAGTGACATTCAGCCCGCCTACGTTCTGAACGGTCAACCCGATGGTGGCCGTACTGCCCCGGATCACCGAGCCGGGCGCGTTCAAGCCGGTCACAGCGACATCGCTCGACGGCGCGTTCACCGTGATCGTGGCTGAGCCCTGGTTGTTGGAGGCGTTCGCGTCCGCCAGGCTCTGGGTCGCAACCAGTGTATGCCCACCCAGCGCGGCAGACGTCGTATTCCAGTTGAAGGTGCGCGTCGTGTTGGCGCCCACCCCAAGCCCGGCGACCGTCTGCGTCCCGAGTGTCACGCCGGCCGTCGCGTCGGTCAGGACGATATCGAAGCTGGCACTGACGTTCAGCCCGCCCACGTTCTGGACGGTGACCGCGATGGCAGCCGTACTCCCCTGGGTCACCGAAGCGGGCGCGGTCACGCCACTCACGGCGATATCGGTCGTCGGCGGGGCATTTACGATGACCCCGATCCCAATGCTGTTGTTCGACGAGTTGTTGTCGGCCAGCTTCTGTGTCGCGAACAAGGTGTGCCCATCGAGCGCCACTCCGGCGGTGTTCCAGTTGAACGTACGCGTCGCGCTGGCGCCCGCCGCGAGCCCCGGAATCGTCTGCGTGCCGATCATCACGCCATTGAACCCGTCGGTCAGCACGACGTCGAAGTTGGCGCTGACATCCAATCCACCCACGTTCTGAACCGTGACCACAACGGGCGCGATGTCGCCCTGCGTCACCCGGGCGGGGGCGGTGATGCCGGTCAGAGCGAGATCAGCCGGCGACGGCGGCGGGGGGGGCGGCGGCGGCGGCGGCGTCGGGGGTACCGCAGAGTCCACGTTGATCGCAATCGCGATCGCGTCGTTCGTCCACTTATCGTCGGGGAGCTTCTGCGTGGCGATCACGATGTGCCCGCTGATCGCCGCCCCGGCGGTGTTCCAGGGGATATCGACCGTGGTCGTGGCGCCCACGGCGAGACCAGTAACCGTCTGCGTCCCGACCGTCACGCCGTCTGCCGTCCCATCGGTGAGCTCGACGGCAAAGGGCGTGCCGACGTCCACCTCGCCCACGTTCTTCACCGTCACCACGACGTGCGCCGTGTCTCCCTGGTTCACAGACTTGGGTGCGGTGATGCCCGTCGCGGCGATATCGGTCGGCTTGGGATCCACCCTGATCACAGTCGCGAGCTGGTTGTTGGCGGCGCTGTCATCGGTCAGGGCGTGAGTCGCCAGCAGCCTGTGCTCGCCCAGCGCAGCGCCCGTCGTGTTCCAGCCAAAGACGAGCGTCGTGCCGGCGCCGGCCGCCAACCCGGAGACCGTCTGGGTGCCGAGCGTCACGCCAGCTGTCGTGTCACGGAGGGTGACGCTGAAGTTGCTCGTCACGTTCAGATTGCCGACGTTCGTCACCGTGACGCCGATGTTGATGCCGTGTCCCACGATCACCGAGGCAGGCCCGGCAAAGCTGGTGACGGCGACGTCGGTTACCGGCGCATCGACGGGGATCGTCACGGAGCGCTGGTCGTTGCTGGCCTGGTCGTCGGCCAGGGCATGGTTGGCCACCAAGTCGTGGTTGCCGACGACGTCCGGTGTCCAGGCAAAGGTCAGGGTGGTACTCGCGCCCGCGACGAGGCCAGCCACGCTCTGCGTGCCGACGGTCACGTGCTCGGTCGTATCCCGCAGCGTGACGGCGAACGTAGACACATCCTGGTTGCCGACGTTCTTGACCATGACGCTGATGCTGGCAGTGCTGCCCCGCACCGCCGGGTTCGGTCCACTGATGCTCGTCACGGCCAGGTCGGTCAGCGGACCCGGCGGCGGCGGCGCGAAGCCATCGATCGCGACGCCGAAGCGGAGGAGGACGAGGTCGATCCGGTTGCCGATGGTTACCGACGAGCTGCCGGCGAAGAGCAATGCCACCGGATTCAGGTTCGCGTCATCGGTCACGATGAGGGAGCCCGAGTCGCCGCCGCCGCTAAACGTTCCCGGCGAGATGATGAGCTGATCCACGTAGCGGGCGGACTTGGTACAGGTGAAGTTCGACGCTTCGTAGCAGACCGTGACCGTCGCATTGACGCCGGTGATCTGCCCGTGCGTGCGGTGGGTGGTGCGACCGTACTTCTGCACGTTGAGGCCGAGCAGGGCGTTGCGGTCGTCGAACAGACCGTCGCCGTTTGCGTCCCCATAGATGGTCGAGTTCGGCATGCCGTAGCCCTCGTCCGCGGGCGTGGCATTGTCCAACATGGCGGTACTCGATAGAGCGATCGCCGCATCCATCGTGTTGTTCCCGCCCGTGAAGTTGATCGTCTGAAAGTCGGTCAGCGTCGCGATCTGATCGGCAGAGGTGCCGCCGTCGAACGGCCCCGGCTGATACTCGGGATCGCCGATGGTGGCGCCATTCGAGTTGGCCAGGACGTGGTTGTTGGAGAGGATGTAGACGCGACCCAGCGCGTCACGCACGCGTGCGCCGATGGTGCCGGCGGTGATCGACGGATGCCCCACCGAGAACCCCGCCGGGGCGGGGCGTTGGCGCTGCGTGGGATCGCTGAAGGCCATGAACCGGCCGGTCACGCGTTGGCTGACCGGAACCCCGTCGAGCGCCAGCGGCAGGCCGGCGATGCCGGGGCGTTCCAACAGGATCTGCATGGCGGGACGGCCGTCCGGCAAGCGGCCGACCGCCGTCCCGACGACGCCCGGAATGTCGAGGAGCGCAGCGGTGTGGCGTCGCTGTACCGCGATGGCGTTGCGAAAATCGGGAGCGACGGCGAGGCCGGTGGGGGAATCGGTGGCCCGGTCGGCGCACGCGTACCACACTCCGGTGCCGGCAGCCATCAGGACGACGATGGCGGCGCGGGTTAACGTGCGGACGCTGACCATGGCGACTCCCGGTTCAAGTCCTAAGACAGGAGGCCACGAGTATGGACCCTGTTGGCTGACTCGGCAAGGCGAACGTTGAGGGTTAGGCTGCGGTGGGCTTGAACTCTGTGAAGGGGGTCACAACTCCTCGGGGCACGTCACATAGATTGGTCGCGCTTTCCCCTCAAGAGGTAGGCATGTATCGGACCGTACAATTGGTGCTCGGTGGGTTTCTCGTGGTGCTGTTCGGATTGTCGGCGCTCTCCCGGCGCTTTCCGGACATCCCGTGGTTGCAGCTGTTTCGCTATAACACCCCGCGGCTCAGCGACGAGCAGCGGGCAAAGAACCGCCAGCGCGCGAATATCTACGCCGGGGTCGAGCTGATTCTTTTGGGCATCATCGTGCCGATGGTGTACTTCGCCGGCACGGTCATGATGTTCAACGAACCGACCACCACGGGCATCACCGTCAGTCTGCTCAGCGCGCTCGTGCTTATCGGTCTGGGGACGGCGGGCATCTGGCGCAATCGGCGCAGGGACCTAGGCTGACGAATCTACACGGGAGCTTCATCGTGGCCTCAGCGAGACCTTCCGGAACTCGACCTCGGACCCTTCCGACTGCAGCGCGATCTGGCCGCGATCGGCCGTCGCGTCCGAGCCGTCATTCACCAGATCGCCGTTGACCCAGACGCGGATCGAGCGGCCGACCGCCTCGATCACCATGGAGTTCCATTCGCCCACAGGCTTCTCAGAGTCGTCAGTCAGGTTGACGATGCGCCGGGCCTTGCCCTCCGTGGCCCCCCACTGCGCCGGTGGTCCGCGCCGAGTTTCCATGTCCGGAACGCGGATGTCTTCCAGGATGCACCAGAAATCGCCGGCGTTGCCGTGCTCCAGCTGGACCTCGATGGAGCGCGGGAACATCCCGTAGAGGGCGCGTGGGGTCGACGCATGCACCAGCACACCACTGTTCCCGGGCGTAGCGGGGAAGCGGTATTCGATCTCGAGCCGGTAGTCGCGGTAGCTGGAATCGGTCAGGAGATGCCCGCGGGGCTCACCCAGGCTCACGAGCAATCCGTCGCGCACGATGAACGGACTACGGAGGCGCACGTTGGAGTCGGCCGCGGGGACGTCGACGTGCCAGCCCGTGAGGTCTCTACCGTTGAAGAGCTTTTCTGGTTGCTGCGACGCGCACGCAGCCGTCGAGCTGAACGCCGTGGCTACACAGACGGCGAGGATCGGCAATGGCTTCATGTCACGACGACGGCCTCTGCAGCTCGTGGCGCCCTTCGCGCACTTGGGAGAGCAGCCGTTCGGTAAAATCGAGTCGCTCCTGAGCATCAGCTTGCGCCTGCCGCAGCTCCGCAACTTCTTCGCGCAGCGTCGCCAGCTCGGCCTGAAGCTCATCGACTGCCTTGCGATTCTTCAGCCAACGACTCGCGATCCACATGGCGGCTAACGACGGAGGGATCAGCGCGAGAAAAGGAATGAACGGCGCCAGCTGGAAGAAGATTGGCATGCGCCTAATCTACAGACGCCCTCACAGCTGCGCCGCGTGGCTCACGGCACACAAACCTGTCCTTTGTACTGGAGCGCTCCAGCCAGAGTTATGAGGTTCAGTTGACCGTGGGTATGGAGCAGGCCGGTCGCTCCGTTATATGCGTCCGTTCCGCCAATCCTGCCCCCGCGATGCCGAGTACGATCGTGATGATGATCCCGCCGGGGTCTCTGCCAGACATGATGATCTTTGCCAACACCCCCGCAACCAGCCCGAGAACGATCCACGTTACGATTCCCATGATAGTTTCTCCGGTATCGGTTGCAGAGCCTTGTCACGCCGCCTAACGGACCGCGCTTAAGCTGCGGCGCGCTGAAGAAGGATTCATTCCACAATCTACGCGCGCCGCCAGCTTCAAGCGCTTGTTAGGCGGCGGTCGATGCAGAACGCCAGCGCGTGGGAAGCTGCAACAGATCGAACACGCCCGTGAGAGC
>DASYTD010000110.1:0-24147 GCA_036002655.1 Gemmatimonadales bacterium | reverse complement strand
CGGCGGCGGCGACGCACCTGTCGCTGCTCTCGGGCGGGCGTCCCGTGAATGCGGACCACATCGTCGTCTCGAACGGCTCGAAGCAATCCCTGTTCAACGCCTGCTTCACGCTGTTCGGGCCCGGCGATGTCGTCGCGATTCCCTCGCCGGCCTGGGTCTCCTATCCGCAGATCGTGCACCTGGCGCGCGCGCGACCCGTAATGATCGCGGGCGACCCGGAGTGGAGCCTCAAGGCCAGCGTGAAGGATCTGGAGCGCATGCTGCCCGGCGCCACCGGACTGATTCTCTGCTCGCCCTGCAATCCCACCGGTGCGGTGTACACGCACGCCGAGATCCGCGCGATCGCGCAATGGGCGAAGGCCAAGAAGGTGTGGGTCATCGCGGACGAGATCTACCGCCGCATTCACTACGGCACCGGGCCCGCGCCGTCGTTCCTCGATCTTCCCGACGACCTGCTCGAGCGCGTCGTCGTGATTTACGGCGTCAGCAAGGCGTACGCGATGACCGGGTGGCGCATCGGTCTCGCACTCGCGCCGGCGAAAGTGGCGAAAGCGATGGCGGCGCTCCAGTCCCACACCACGACGGGCGCGAATCACCCCGCCCAATTCGCCGCCGCGACGGCGCTGGGCGACGAGCGCGTGGAGCAGGACGTCGCGCGCATGGTGACGGAGTTCCGCAAGCGCCGCGACTCGGTCGTCACGCGCTTCCGCCAGGACCTGCCGGGGGTCGAGTTCGTGGACCCGCTCGGGGCCTTCTACTTCTTCTTTCGAGTGGATTCGTTCGGCAAGATCACGGGCACGGACTTCTGCACCCGCCTGATCACGCAGACGGGGGTCGCGCTCGTACCCGGCTCTGCGTTTGGCGATGACCGGTGGGTGCGGCTGTCCTACGCCGCTGCGACCGACGCCATCAGACAAGCGTTGGACCGAATCGTCGGGTTTGCGCGGAAGCTGGGTGATTAGGCTTAGCGGGTTAGTCAGAGCTTCGCCGGGCGGTGTGATAGCACTTCGATCCCGCCGTCGGTCATCACGCAGTCGTCTTCGATCCGCACCCCGAATTTGTTCGGCTGATAGATCCCGGGCTCGATCGTGAACACCATGCCCGGCTCGATGCGCGTCTCGTTCCCCTCGACCATGTAGGGCGGCTCGTGGCCGTCCATTCCCATCCCGTGGCCCAGCCGGTGCGTAAAGTCTTGGCCGTAGCCGCCGTCGGTGATCACCTTGCGCGCGGCTCGGTCCAGGTCCTGGCACTGCGTCGTGAACGGCTTCCCCAGCTGCATCGCCGCCGTCTGCGCATCGTGGACGAGGTTGTAGACCTTCTTGAACTCTTCGCTCGGCGCGTCGCCGAACCAGATGGTCCGCGTGATGTCGGACGTGTAGCCCTCGACGCGGGATCCGGCATCGATCAGCACCACCGCCTCGCGCGCCAGCTGTCCCGCTGACGGTCCGCCGTGTGGCAGCGCGCTGGATGGTCCGAACTGCACGAGCCCGCCGCCCGGTGAGCCGCGGCTCGCCATGGCGCGTGACAGCAGGGTGGCCACATCCCGCTCCGTCATCCCGACCGCCAGCTGCGTAAACGTGGCCGCGATGGATGCCTCGGTGGCCGCGATGGCGCGCCGGATCAGCTCGATCTCCTCGGCGCTCTTGATGATCCGCAGCCGCTCCGTGACCGCAGATCCGTTCTGGAAGTGCCAGCCGCCGAGCTTGTCTTCCAGGTGGAGATAACTCTCGTAGGACGTCGAAGGCTCTACGGCCACCGTCCCGTTGCGGCGCGGCGGCTTCATTTCGCGGCCCGCGGTCTTGACCAGACCCCAGGGGTCGTGCTGCTCCGCCCAGCCGCGAACGTCGCTGATGGCGCTGTTGCGCTTGATGCGCTCCACCTCGAACGACGGACAGATCAGCGCGGGATTACCGGTGACGGGGACCATCAGCAGAATGAGACGCTCGCTGCGGCCGGGATTGTAGCCGCTGAGATATTGAAAATTGGTGCTGGGCTCGGCGACGTAGAGATCCAACTTGCGCGTCTTCAGTTCGGCCTGGAGCCGTTCGATGCGCTGAGCGAACGTGGCGGGGCCCAGGGTGGGACCTTGCGTGTGGCGTGCGGCGTGCGGCGCAGAAATGTCGGGATCGCTATGCCGCACGCCCAACGCCGCACGTCCAACGAGTGGCACCGAAGCCAGACCCGCCGCGGTCGCCAGAAACTCGCGCCGTTCCATCGTGCAGCTATATTACGCGAGCCAAGCTCACGCAGGAAGGCGTGGTACTGCATGCATTTCGAAGCGCGCATCGAACCGCTGAACGGAAAGCTTCCGAAGGTGACGTACCGCTGGGATCCTGAGACCGACATCCTCACCGTCGCCTGCAAAGGCGTCCCGAAAGGGAACGGGATGAACGGCACGGTGGATCTCGAAGGCGGGGACGGCTCGTTCGTGGTGATCGACGTCGCGGGCGGCGCGCTGCGCGGCGTTGACGTCGTGACGTGGCCGGATGACGTGCGCACTGTCGCATCGCTCGAGCCGCCGGCCGCGTCGAAGGAAGGCCAGGTCACATTCCCCGACCGGCGTTCCCAGCCCGGCGTCGCGGCGGTGGAAGTCGATACGCCGCTCACGGTAGACAAGAATCAAGCGGAGTCGGTCTTTCACATTCGCGTGGGACGGCCACGTCCCGCGACGATCGTTCGCGTTGCCGATCACATGCTGGTGGAGGTGGACAAGCAATCCCGAATCGCCGGACTGTGGCTCTTGGAGGTCCCGCCCTTCCCCAACGTCGAGGCCACGGCTTAGTGGACGAGCCTTCCCGGCTCGAGCGCTACGTCACAGAGCTGTTCGCCGCTGAAGACCCGATTCTCTCCAAAATCCGCGCCCGTCACGCCGCTGAGAATCTTCCATCGATCAACGTCTCGCCCGAAGAAGGGAAGCTGCTGCATCTGTTGTTGCTGACGATTGGGGCGAAACGTGTGCTGGAAATCGGCTCCTTGGGCGGCTACAGCGGAGTATGGCTCGCCCGCGCGCTTCCGCCGGGCGGCGAGCTGACCACGATCGAAAAGGATCCCCAGCACGCCAAAATCGCGCGCGAATCGTTCGCGGCCGCGCGGCTGCACGGTCGCGTGCGGCTGATCGAAGCATCCGCGCTCGATGTCTTGCCGACGCTACACCCGGGGTTCGACGCGGTCTTCATCGACGCCGACAAGGAGCCGCTGCCCCAATACTTCGATTGGGGGATGCGGCTGCTCAGACGCGGCGGGCTGCTGCTGTGCGACAACGCCTTCTTCCATGGGGCCGCAATCGATCCAAGCGATCGTTCCGGAGCCGCGCTGGGCGTGCGCGCGTTCAACCAGCTCGCGGCGAGCGATCCGCGTCTGGTCTCCACGATCATCCCCGTCCGCGACGGGTTGGTAATCGGCCTGAAAACGCGGGATACCGCATGACGTGGTGGCAAGCGCTCATCGCTGCGGGCGCCGTCCCGGGTAGCGGAGGGAAGGGCGACGCGCCCGAGGCTGCAGATCACGCCGACCTCGTGGAAGGGACGGAACTCCAGGCCTATTCCGTTGGACCCGCCCAGATCCCCGCGGAAGTCTCCTTCCTCAACGGGATCGAGCGCTGGAACGTGGTCGCCTACGACGGGGTCGCGCAGATCGTCAACGCCTTCGTGGCGGCCGCCGTGCGGCGGCGCGACAAGAACGGCGTCCTGCACACCACCGCCGAGCGCAATCGCGCCTTTGCGATGGCCCCGCTGGAGAGCATGACTCCCGCGCTCCGGGAGATCCTCGAGCAGTCCGGCGCTGACGTCGAGCCGATGGACGGAGCGCTCGCGGGCCAGCCGGCGCGCTATCTCGAGCAGGTTGAGTCCACCGTGCGGCGCGTGCGCGCGCACCTAGAGCGTGAGCTCGCCGACGCGTGCCTCAACGACCTTGGCGCCGACGAATGGCTGGTCCTCGACGGGTTGCTATCGCGATCGCCCGCCGTGGCCCGGCATCCACGTGCGCTCGGTGTGATCACCAGTCATGGCGCGCAATTTCTGGAGGGCAGGGGACTTGAGCGCGCGTTGACGCTGCCGGCCGGTTATCGGACGTCTGTCTTTGCCGTGCGCGGCGGTCACACGCGGACGGAAGTGTATTCGTGGTACCAGCGCCTCTGGCCGTGGGAAGGCAACGACTTGCTCTACGGGCTGCTGCGGATCGAAGCGCGTGCGCACCCCGAGACGGTCGCGCGCGCCTCCGAGCTGAGCGGCTGGCTCTGGGCCGAGCGGGCGCCGCTCGCCACGCCGGCCACACGCTGGGACCGGCTGTTGTATCCTTTACACCACGTGGAAGAATATCTGAAAGCCCTAGCCCCCCGGGACATTCGGTCGCATCGAGCGTCGCGGCTGCCCAGGACCGGCACATGATCGCGCGTCCGGATGCCAGTCCCATCGGCCGCGTCGTCGCCACCGAGCTGAAGCCGTCGACGCCGCACCAATTCCATTTCTGGACTGCCACCGAGACATCGATCGGAATCGGCGCCATTGTGAAAGTCGTAGACGATCGCACGGTCTACGGCGTCGTGACCGAAGGATTCGCGTACTCGGACTTGGCGACACCGCTCCACGACGTGGTGGGCGCCGAGGGCGATCCCACGCGCGCGCCGGACGCACCGACGGCCCGCCAGCAGATCCGGTACTGGACCGCTGCCGTGCTGCGCCAGACACCTGAGGAGCCGCTGCAACCCGTGCCGCTCGGCCAGGTCTACGTGGCCGATGATGCGGACGTCGCGCAAGCGCTGCGCATGGATGCGTTCCTTCATTCGGCGACGCCAACGGCCATCCCCGTCGGCCTCTACACGTCCGCTGGCCGAGACGCGCCGGTGTACCTCGACGCCGACTTCTTGCTCGGCCCTGAAGCTGCGCACCTCAACATCTCGGGCGTCTCCGGGTTAGCGACGAAAACCAGCGCCGTCGAGTTCCTGCTCGCGTCGATCTTCGCACACTTCCCGGCGCACAAGGGCCGCGTCGCCGCGGTCTGCTTCAACGTCAAAGGGCCAGATCTCTGCTTCCTCGATCAGCCGGGCGACCTGAGCGACGAGGATCGGCACCGCTACGAACGCCTCGGCGTGCCGCCCACGCCGTTCGAACGGGTTCGCCTGTACGCGCCGTTGAAGGCGGACGGCGTGAATCTGAACACGCTGCGCACGCATTCCGACCTGGTGGGCGATGTCGAGCCGTTGACGTGGGGATTGCAGGAGGTCGTCGACTACGCCGAAGTGCTGCTCAATCGCGACGACATCGATGCGAAGGCCGATGCGTTCATCGATTACCTGCGCGATCGGGTGCTGGGGAGAACATTCGACGACGGATTCGGCACCACGCATCGCGTGCAGACGTTCGCAGATCTGGACCGGCTGTTCCGGTCAATCTTCGATGGCCTGGAGGTCATCTCGGGTGGCCGCGGCGACACCTGGCGCACGCATCACATCGCCACGATGCGCAAGGTCCGCAACCGGCTGCTGAACATCTCGACGCGCTGCAAAGGCCTCGTGACCGACGACGGGCCGTCCAGTGACTTGCCGTGGAATGAGTTCGAGGACAGGTCCGTCTACGTCATCGATATCGCGAACGTGGACCCGCTGGGGCAGGATCTCGTGTTCGCCCGCGTCGTGTCGAAACTGCGGGAGCAGCTGGAGCGGCGGGAGCTGGGTGTGGACGCCGTCGTCGTGTTCGTGGACGAGCTCAACAAGTATGCCCCCGGCGACGGTCCCGAGACCTATGTGAAAAAGATGCTGCTCGACATCTCCGAGCGGGGCCGCTACCTCGGCCTGGTGCTATTCGGTGCCGAGCAGTTCCGCTCCCAGGTGCATCGCCGCGTGGTCGGCAACGCCGGGACGCAGCTGTTCGGGCGCATGGACATGGATGAGCTGGCGACCCCCGGTTACCAGGTGCTCACCCCGGCGACGAAGAGCAAGCTGGCGACGCTCCCCATCGGCGAGCTGATGGTGCGGCATCCGCACTTCACCCAGCCGATCTTCGTGCGCTTCCCGAAGCCGCCCGTGCTCCGGGGGCGGGACGGAGTCGAACGGTTTCCGCCGGCGGCGGACGTGCCGTTCGAAGATGCGGTGGTGCGCCACCTCGTCCAGCTGGATCGGCGGGTCCGGCCGAATCAGGTGAAAGACCTGATTGCCGACCGCCCGCAGGACGACGTGCGTCGCGCCCTCGCCGCGGTGCGCCGCACGCGCCCCGACGACGTGCTGGCGTATTTCCGGAAAGCGCTTGGCGCCCGAGTGGCGCCTGAAGCGGCCGTCGCCCGTGAGCATCACGCGGTACCGCCGCTGAGCCCCATGTCCGACGAGCCGTATTGATGACCGATCGCCGCGTCGTCCTCACCCTCCGCCTGCTGGACGGGAAATGAAGCTCGCCCACCTCGCCGACCTCCACCTCGGGTTCCGCCAGTTCGACCGGCAGACGCCCAAGGGGATAAACCAGCGCGAAGCGGACATCGCCGAGGTATTTCGCCGGGCGGTTGACGATCTCCTCGAGCAAAAACCGGACGTGATCGTCATCGCCGGCGATCTGTTCCATTCGGTGCGTCCGACCAACGCCGCGATTCTGTTCTGCTTCCGGCAGCTGCATCGCCTACGCACGGGTCTCCCGGAGACACCAATCGTTGTGATCGCGGGGGAACACGACACCCCTCGGTCCACCGAAACCGGGACGATTCTTCGTCTTTACGAGGCGCTCGGTGTCGAGATCGCTGTCGAAGAGCCGCGCCGCCTCGTCTTCCCCCAGCTCGACTGCGCGGTGCTCGCCGTTCCGCATCAGGCACTGATGCAGGCGGAACGTCCCGCGCTGCGTCCCGAGGTCGGTGGACCGACGCTCAACGTCCTCCTCACGCATGGAGACCACGGCGGCTTGGGCGAGGAACGCGGCACCATGGAGTACGGCGGCGCCGCGCTGTCACGCGAGATGCTTGCCCCCGAGAAATGGGACTACATCGCGCTCGGTCACTACCACACGGCGCAATCGATCGCGGCGAACGCGTGGTACGCCGGGAGCCTCGAATACCTACCGCCGAATCCCTGGGGGCAACTCCAGGATGAACAAGCCGGTGCAAAAGGGAAAAAGGGACGCGTGGGAAAGGGCTATCTGCTCGTCGATCTGCCCGGCGCACGAGTTACGTTTCGGGCGATCGCTCCGGTGCGCCGCCACCTCGACTTGCCCGCCATTCAAGGCGCCGGGCTAAACGCACAAGAGCTCGATGCACAAATCGCCGAACGCGTGAGCGCGGCCAAGATTGACGATCAGATCGTGCGGCTGCTCGTCTGGGACGTCGAGCGGGCAACGGCCCGCGACCTGGATCACGCCGCCATTCGGGCCTTGAAGGCACGCGCGCTGAACTTTCACCTCGATCTCCGTCGTCCTGAATCGCAGCGCGCGCTGGGGAGCAGCGCCGGTCAGGGTGCGCGCCGTCAAACGCTCAACGAGACGGTGCGAGAGTTTCTGGGTCGCAGGCCCTTGGATGCCGAGCTGAATCGCGAAACGTTCGTGAAGCTCGGTGTCGAATACCTGGAGACGGCTGCCCGCGCGGAGGGCGAGGCCGGAGGCAGCCCGGCATGAAGCTCCAACGGCTGCGGCTCGTCAACTTCCGCCAGCACGCCGACACCGAAATCGTATTTGGTGACGGCATCACGGGGATCATCGGCCCGAACGGCTCCGGAAAGACCTCGCTGCTCGAGGCGATCGCCTGGGCCATCTATGGAAATCCAGCGGCGCGCGGCGACAAGGACTCGATTCGGAACTTGCGGGCGAAGGCGCGCGCGGCGGTGCGCGTGGAGCTGGAATTCGGGCTGGGCAGCCACGCCTATCGCGTGGAGCGGGGATTGAACAACGCCGAGCTGTATCAGGATGGCGTGGTCGTCGCCAATTCGCTGAAAGAGGTCACGGGCCGGCTCCAGCGCGTGCTGGGGATGACGCACGGCGAGTTCTTCAATACGTACTTCACCGGCCAGAAAGAGCTGGCGGTGCTCGCCGACGCGACGCGTCCGGAGCGGGCGGCGTTTCTCTCTCGCGTGCTCCGCCACGAGCAGCTCACGATCGCCCAAGAGCGCATCCGCGAGCGCCGCAACGCGCTCGGGCACGAAGTGGATGGGCTCGAGACGGGGCTGCCGCCCCAGGCCGAGCTGGAGAAGGAGCGCAAGGCGGCCGACACGCGGTTGGCCGATGCCCGTAAGGCGGCGGCCGCGGCTGCGGCCGAACGGACGAAGGCGCAGCAGGCGCTCGCCGAGGAAGAGCCGCGTTGGCAGCAATGGGTGGAACGGCGCGAGCGCACCCTGTCACTGCACGGGGATCTGCGTGTGGCGGAGCAGGGCGTCGTGGTCGCGCGCCAGGAATTTCAGCGGCTCGACAAGGAGCTCGCCGAGGCGCTCGCCGCGCGCGAAGAGCTGCGCAAGCTCGACGCCGAAGTCGCCCCGATCTCCAAGCTCAAAGCCGAGCTGGCGGAGCTCGAGCGCCTCCACCGTGAAGACGCAGCCCGGCGCGAGGACCAGGCGAAAATCACCGAGCTGACGCGCAATCTCAACGTGCTGGACCGCCGCATCGCCGAGCTCGCCGATGCCGAGGCCGCGCTCGCGCGGGCGACGGTCGAGGCGCGTGCGCTCGCGGAGCGGCTGGAAGCGGCGGACCAGGTTGCCAAAGAACAACAAGGCGCATGGGTCCGCGAGAAGGAATACGCAAATACGCGCCGCGCGGAGCTGCTCAAGCAGCACGAGGAGGTCAAGGATCAGCGCGACAAGATCGAGCGCCTGGGTCCTGAGGGACAATGCCCGACGTGCTTGCGGCCGCTCGGCGCGGAGCATCGCGCCGTGCTGGATTTACTGAACAACCAGCTCGACGTGATCGTCACCGACGGTACGTACTTCAAGCAGCGCATCGAGCAACTGGCGACGCCCCCGGCCGCGGTGACGCAGGTGGAGGCGGCGCGCGACGCGCTGCGCGAAGCGGCGCGGCAGGCGAGCGAGCGGGAAGGCAACCTGCGCGCGCAGACGACCGAGCGGAGCAGGATTCAGAAAGAGCGGGCCGGTCTCGCAAAGCGCACCGAGGAAATCGAGCGGCGCATAGCCGCGCGCGCCAGCGGATACAACGCCGACCGGCACGATGACGTGCGCACGGAGCTGGCCCGGCTCGAGCCGGTGGCGTTGCAGGCGGCCGCGCTCACCGCGCGCGCAGACCGCGCCGAAGCGCTGGTGGGCGAGGCGGAGATCGCCGAGAAAGCGCTGTCCGCGCGCGAGGAGCAGGTCAGGCAGCTGGGCGACGCGGTGCAGGCCCAAGGATTCTCGGAGCCGAAATTCCACGCCGCCCGCGACCGCCACGATAAGGCCGCGCACGCGTTGCGCGCCGCCGAGCTGGCGGTGGCCGAGACACGCGGCGAGCTGGTGGCGGCGGAAAGCGCGGTGCGGGAAACGGAGCGCCGGGCCGCCGAGCGCGCCGCGCGCGAGCGGACCATCGTCGAGCGCAAGATCGAGCTGCGGCTGCACAACGAGCTGGACCGCGCGTTCTCGGATCTGCGGGCCGAGCTGAACGCCGCCATGCGGCCGGAGATCGGCGCCCTGGCATCGGGGTTCCTGTCCGATCTCACGGACGCCCGCTACGACGAAGTGGACCTCGATGAGGATTATCGCGTCGTCGTGCTCGACGAAGGCGTCCCCAAACCGGTGATCTCGGGTGGGGAAGAAGACATAGCCAACCTCGTGCTGCGCCTAGCGATCTCACAAATGATCGCGGAGCGCGCGGGGCAGCCGCTGTCGCTGCTCGTGCTCGACGAGATCTTCGGCTCGCTCGACGAATCGCGGCGCCAGCACGTGCTCGCGCTGCTGCGCCGGCTCGGCGATCGCTTCCCGCAGGTCATTCTCATCACGCACATCGAGCAGGTACGCGACGGGCTGGACCGCGTCATCCGCGTGTCCTACGACTCCACGACCGGCACGAGCGTCGTGCGCGACGACACCGCTACCCTGGGACCGCCCGATGCGAGCGTGGCTGCCTGATACCCGGGTCACGGGCCCGGAGCGCGCGACCGAGAAGGACATCGAGGCGCTCAACCACGTCTTCGCGGAGGCGTTCACCGACCGCTACCGCCGCGATGGGCTGATCGGCGTCCGCGTCCCGCAGCTGAATCCGCTGGTGTGGCGGTACGCGCTGCTCGATGCGGGCGAGGGCGCGATGGTGTGGCGCGACGAGCATGGCGACATCGCCGCGTTCAACGTCGCGCATCAGGCGGGGGTCGAGGGATGGATGGGCCCGCTCGCCGTGCGTCCCGACCGGCAGAGCACGGGAGTCGGCAAGACGATCGTGCGCACGGCCGCCGACTGGCTCATCGACCGGGGCATCACGACGCTCGGCCTGGAGACGATGCCCCGCACGCCGGAGAACATCGGTTTTTACGCGCGGCTCGGTTTCATTCCCGGCTATCTGACCGTCACCCTGACGAACGAGATCGCCACGCGCGGGCACGCCGCCCCCGAGTTGTTGTCGCGCCGCTCGGCGGAGCAGAAAGACGCGGCCATGGAAGCAGGGCGCCGCCTGGTCGGTGCGCTCGTCTCCGGGATCGATTTTTCGCGTGAGATTCTGCTGACGGCCGAGCTGGGACTCGGCGATACGTCCTTGGTCGAGGGCGACACGGGCCTCGATGCGATGGCGGTGTGGCATTCCGCGCCGCTCGCCGACAGCCGCACGCGCGACGAAGTGCGCGTCCTCAAGCTCGCCGCGCGCGACGACGCCGCGTTCGATGCCGCGATCGCCGCGGTCGAAGCGGCGGCCGCCAAGGCCGGCATTCGTCGCATCGCCTTGCGCTGCCAGAGCCGCTACGGCGAGGCATTTCGCCGCCTGATCGCGCGCGGCTACCGCGTGCGCTGGACCGATCTGCGGATGACCTACGAGGGCTATCCCGAACGGCATGCCGCACAGGGCGTACTGTTGTCGAATTGGGAGATCTGAACTGTTGCAGCTCCGCAACAATTCGCCGGGCTTTCTGCACGTGTTTTTGTAGAACGATTCTTGCTCTTCTCGAGGCATCCCCCTTCGAGGAGAGCCGTCATGCACTGGAAAGCTGCCGTCGTCGGCGCGTTGCTCGTCGGCGGCCTCGCGTGCCGGGACGCTACGCGCCCCGAGCAGGATGTCTCCGCGAAACACGCCGAGCGCGTCCCCGGTGAGTACATCGTGGTATTTCAGCCCAGTGTGACCAATCCGGCCGCTCTTGCGGCGCAGCTCGTGCGTGGCCAGGGCGGCACGCTCCGGTTCACGTATGCCAGCGCGCTCAAGGGTTTTGCCGCGACGTTGCCGTCCGCCGCGGCGGCGGCGCTTGCGCGCAATCCAGTCGTCGCCTACGTCGAGCAGGACCAGGTCTACCGTGCGGATGTGACGCAGTCGATGGACGCCAACGGTGATCCGTGGGGTCTGGACCGCGTGGATCAGCAGGCGCTGCCGCTGTCGCGGACCTACACCTACACGACGATGGGGGCGGGCGTCCACGCCTACATCATCGACACCGGGATCTGGACGCTGCATCCCGATTTCGGCGGGCGCGCCAACAACGTGTATGACGCGTTCGGCGCAACCGGCGAGGATTGCCACGGCCATGGGACGCACGTCGCCGGCACGATCGGCGGAACGACGTACGGTCTGGCCAAAGGCGCCTCCCTGCACGGCGTCCGCGTGCTGAGCTGCGCGGGACTCGGTCTTACGTCGCAAATCATTGCCGGCATCGACTGGGTGCGGCAGAACGCCGTCAAGCCGGCAGTCGCCAACATGTCGCTGGGTGGCGGCCTGTCCACGGCACTCAACAACGCGACGACGAATCTCTGGAACTCCGGCGTATTCGTCGCGGTCGCGGCGGGCAACGACAACGTTGATGCCTGCACGGCATCACCCGCGAGCGCCAGCGGCGCCTTTACCGCCGCCGCGTCCACGAAGACGGACGCGAAGGCGTCGTACTCCAATTGGGGGAATTGTGTCGAAGCCTATGCGCCGGGATCCGCGATCGTCTCGGACTTTCTGGCGGGAACGACGATGTCGCTGAGCGGCACGTCGATGGCATCACCGCATTTCGCGGGCGTGGCCGTGCTGTACAAGGCGACGTTCGGGGATCAGCCGTCGGCGACGGTGTCGAACTGGATCGTGACGAATGCGACGAATGGCGTGATTACGGGGAACCCCGGGGGGACGCCGAACAAACTGCTCTACAAGGGATCGTTGTAAGATGGACTGATGGAACGTTGGAAAGTGGGACGTCTTACATTCCGACTTTCCCTCGCTCCATCGTTCCGGATACATAGATCGCCTGACCGAGCCCAATCACTTCCGTCGCGTGCGGCAGATTTGGTGGCAGGTCGAGCCGGTCTCCGGGGCCGAGCTCGACCTGCTCGTTTCCGACGGTCACGCGCAGATATCCCTCGACCATCCAGCGCGTCTCGGGAAAGGCATGCGCATGCACGGGCACGCTTGTTCCCGGCACGTCGGACCACCAGGCGGTGACCATGCCTTCCCGCTCGAGCGTGCGGCGCAACGTCGCGAGCTGAAGGGGGCCCAGGCCAGGATCCCAGTGGCGGCGTGCGAGCGTCACGACACGAAGCGGGGCGCGCCCACGAGTATGCGCCGGGCGAACAGGATTATCGCGGCCGCATACAGGAGATGCATGGCGCCGCTGGGCAGCTGCGCGACGACGAGGAGCAGCAGCCAAACCAACAGCATCACGACAGCGGCGAGGAGTGTGAGATTCAGGGTGATTGACCTTTGAGGGACGCACCGTATTCTAAGACATAGGAGCGGGGAGTCAAATTATTGAGCCAACATGCTCGATCGTGGACCCAGATACTGCGGCCCATGTCACGCCCCCTCGATTGGGGAAGACAGAATTCGTGGTGAGGGACCAGTCATTACTTTCGGGCTTCAATAATCCTCTCCGTTCCTGTGGTAATCGGTCGGCCGGCCTGCGTTAGGCAGTCCCGGCCGATCGTTTTTGCATGACGGTTTGCCAGAAGTATTTCGGCGCCAAGAGCGGGTGCCCCCGTACCACGAACCCCACCAGCAGGATCACGATCCAGAGCGCATACGCGACGGAGACCTCCTCACGCAGGTGAGGGGCCAAGAACTGCACGATCCAGAGGACGAACAGCGCCGTCGCGTCGAACCAGTCGAACTCCATGTTCGCCAGCACCACCATCCCCAACCCCGTCTGCAGCAGCGTGAGGATGATCTCGACCCGCTGCTCGGCGTCGAAATGAAAATCGGCCCACGCGCCCGTGTGATGGTAGTGTGAATACCCGTAGACCAGGGGAATCATGGCGGCCAGCACCGTCCACTGGTTGATGTTGCTCGACACCATGTTCATCAGCGCCATCGGCGCGTGCGTCACGCGCCTTGCCCACAGGAATGCGGAGACCTTCTCCGGAAACTCCGACAAGAACGGCGCCACCCACTGCACCAGCACGAACTGGCTCACGCCGACCAGCGCCGCCACGGCGAGCATCGATTCGAGAAACGGATGGGCGGTGACGTAGAGGAGGAATCCGCCCGCCGCGAACAGGCCGCCGATCGCTGCCTTCCGGCGCCAGCCGCGCTGCCGATAGGCCCACTGCGAGACGCGCGGCGCGTCGGCGAGCTGCTCCACATCGTGCGGCGGATTGCGCAGCAGCGCCCAGAGGTAAAGGGCGTACAAGACCATCAGGACGACGGCGTCCACCCAGCTGATCGTCTGCTTCACCACGATCACGATGAAGTAGAGCAGCGGTGGCACGAGGCCGATGACCTCGGTGGCGTGCTCCGGTCGCAGCTTGATGGACGGCAGGCCGGTCTCGCCGCGGCGCCGCCCGAAGAACGCGAACACGTAGTAGATCATCGGCCAGCCGAGCCCGAGCAGCAGCCGGATGGCGCCGGTGAGATTCGCAATCGCGAGATGCGCGCGCTCGGGGTTGCCCCCCGCGTCCCAGGCGATGACGGCTTCGACCGCGAATTCGGGAAGCGTCTGCAGCCACGCGAGAATCGCGAGCGCGAGGCCCTGAGAGATGAGGAACTGCGCGGCTTCCGCGCCCCACGCGACGAGGAAGGCCGACAGGAGGATGCTCGGGAAGGTCCACAGCGCCGCGAGCGCGGAGCCTCCCGCCTGCATCGCCAGGGCGAGTAGCTTTAAAAGTCTCATAGGAGCGACCAATAATGCCGCGTTGTACCGTCACACGTCGAGTGCATTTCAACGCCGCTCACCGTCTCCACAATCCGCGCTGGAGCGAGACGGCGAACGATCGAGTCTTCGGCGTGTGCAACAGTCCCAACTTTCACGGCCACAATTACAATCTCGACGTGTCGGTGGAAGGCGAGATCGATCCCGAAACCGGCTATGTGCTCGATATCGCAAGGCTCAAGGACATCGTGACCGAGTGTTTGCTGCGCCACCTGGACCACAAGAATTTGAACCTCGACGTGCCCTGGTTTCGAGACGTGAATCCTACGGCGGAGAACATCGCCGTCGTGTGCTGGAAGGTGCTGGCCCCCGCGGTCGCTCCCGCCCGGCTGGCGCATGTCCGCCTGTGGGAAACCGAGCGCAATTACGTCGATTACGACGGAAAGTGAGTATGGCGAGAGACTCGATGAAGTTGCACACCGAAGCCGCAGCTGAACGCAGCCCCTTCCAGACGCTCGTGCACGAGATGCTCGAGCAACTGGGCGAGGACCCGAAGCGCGAGGGACTGAAGCAGACACCGGCTCGCGTCGAGGCCTCGCTCAAGTGGCTGACGCGCGGGTACGGTCTGGACGTCGAAGACGTGATCGGCGACGCGCTGTTCGAGGAGAAGCACGAGAGCATGATTTGCGTGCGCGACATCGAGATCTACTCGATGTGCGAGCACCACATGCTGCCGTTCTTCGGGAAGGCGCACGTCGCCTATCTGCCGAACGGCAGGATCGTCGGGTTGTCGAAGATCCCGCGGGTGGTGGAGGTGTTTGCACGCCGCTTACAGGTGCAGGAACGGCTCACTGATCAGGTGGCCGAGGCGCTGTGTCGCGTGCTGAAGCCGCTGGGCGTCGGCGTGGTCATCGAGGCCTACCATCTCTGCATGATGATGCGCGGCGTCGAGAAGCAGAATTCCAAGACCGTGACCAGCTCGCTGCGGGGCGCGTTCCGCGACGACGGCAAGACCCGCGATGAGTTTCTGAGGCTCGTGCACGGCGGCAGCTTCTCGCTGTGAAGATCGCGCTCGTGACGGGCGCGTCGCGGGGGATCGGGCTCGCCGTCGCCGACGCGCTGCGAGCCTGGGGGATGCACGTCATCCGCCTGGCGCGCAGCCTCCGCAACGACTCGGCCCCCGCCGAGCGGCGGACCGACGTCAAGTGTGATGTCACCCGTCCCGACGATGTGGATCGCGCGCTCGATCGCGTGATCAAAGAGCTCGGCGTACCCGACGTCCTCGTGAACAACGCGGGCATCTTCTTCATCAAGTCGCTGGCCGAAACGACGTACGCCGATTTTACGGCCGCGCTCGCGACGAACCTGACCGCGCCGTTTTTGATCGCGCGCGCGATCGTCCCGAAGATGGTGGCTCGCGGCAGCGGCCATCTGGTCACGATCGGCTCGATCTCGGACTACATCGGATTCTCCGGGTCCACCGCCTACGCCGCGACCAAGTTCGGGTTGCGCGGCATGCACGAGGTGATCCGGCAGGAGACCGCCAAGAGCGGCATCCGCACGACCCTCGTTTCGCCGGGCCCGGTCGACACGGACATGTGGAACGCGGTCGATCCCGATTCCAAGCCGGGGTTCACCAAACGCAAGGACATGATGCGCGCCGAGGACGTCGCCGCGGCGGTGGTGTACGCGGTGACGCAACCGGAGCATGTCGCAGTCACCGAGATCAGATTGCTCCCCACCGTCTACTCGCCCCGAGGCTGATCGTGCGTCGTACGTCGTGCGTGGTTGCCTCGCTGGTCTGCGCCAGCTCGCTGGCTGGCCAGCAGATCCCTCCACTTCCCGATTCGTCAGGCTGGGGGGTTCATGTGCTGGCGATCGCCCGCGCGCCTGATAGCGCGATCTGGGTGGGGACGTATGGGCAGGGGATCTTTGTCCTACGGCAGGGAGCAGGGAGCTGGGAGCAGATACGCTCATCCAGCGACACTGCCGCCCACGCAATTTCGTGGGACTTCGTCCATGCGTTCGGCTTCGGCCCGCGCGGCCAGATTTGGTATGGGACAGTCGGCAACGGCTGGGGACGCTCGACGGACAGCGGCAAGACGTGGAGGAACTGGGAGTTCGGTCAGCTTGGCCCGGAGTGGCAGTACGTGACACCGAACGGGATTGTCACGCGCGGCGATACCACGTACATCACAACGGCGGACGGCATCAAGCTCACGTGGGACGACGGGCAGACGTGGCGGGTGATCACGGATTCGATCGGGGCGACGACGGCGAAGGATTCGGTGTGGGGGAGGATTCAGAGCCAGTACATCATCCAAATGGGTACTGGGATCATCTCGGTGTGGGTCAAACACCTTCGAAATGGTGACTTTTCGCAGGATGGTGGCAGATCCTGGAAGCCAATGGTGTCGGGTTTTACGCACGGTCCCCCGGAATCGGACAGCGGCAGAATTGGTCGTCCCTGGCCCCCGGACTCGCAATTCCTACCGCCTCGAATCAAGACACCGGTGCTCGGCAAAGTCAGTCTCCCATCGACGCCGCGCCATGCATGGTTCCGCCGTCCCATCGCGCTCACCGACCAGCCCTACATCGATCAGACCTACCGCTTCGGCTCGACGATGGGCGGCAACTTCCAGCCGCACCAAGGCGTCGAGTTCAACAACGCCGACGGGACGCCGGTGCACGCGATCGGGGATGGAATCGTTGTGCATTCCGGACCCGCGGAGCGTGGCGCGCTGACGGTGGCGATTCGCCATGACAGACGACGCACGACGCACGACGCACGGCTATTTCTCTACTCGGTCTACTACCACAACTCGAAGCTCCTCGTGCAGCCCGGCCAGCGGGTCAAAGCCGGCGACGTCATCGCCCTCGTCGGCAACACGGGCCGCGCGACGAACGACCATCTGCATCTCGAAGTGCACGCTTCGCCCTACGACTCGACGCGCCTGATCGTGGATCCGGAGGTCCGATACCCGCCGTACAACACGAATCCCGAGTTGTGGATCGAGCCACTGCCAGGCACCGGCATGGTCGCGGGGCAGGTCTGGGACTCGGCCGGAACGCCGGTCTACCAGGCGCGCATCTACGGCCTCGTGAAGCCCGAGCCGCAGGAGACGCCGTTCTCGTTCATCGAGACGTACGGCCCGCGCAATCACTCCGACCCGGTCTACAAGGAGCACTTCGCCATCTCCGACGTGCCGCCCGGCGAGTATGTCATGGGCGTACCAATCGGCGATAAACGCGTATATCGAAGAGTGAAGGTTGAGCCAGGCAAGCTGACATGGGTGGAGTTTAGACCAGACCGATGACCACGCACGACGCACCACGCACGACGCACGGCCGCTCATGCACATCGAGCTAACGGAGATGCTGCGCTGCCCCGAGGCGCACCGCGAGGAGATGCTCGTCCTCTCGACGGGTGAAGTAAAGGACCGCATGGTGCGGTCGGGACTCGTCGGCTGCCCGGTGTGTCACAAGGAGTATCCGATCGCGCGCGGCATCGTGAACTTCCGCCGCAGCCGCGAGCGCGTTTCGAACGAATCCTCCGGCCCGCGCGCCGCCGTCTATACGCCGCCCTCTCCACTCCCGTCCGCGGATGCCGCGAATCTGCAAGCCCTCCTCGAGCTCTCAGGGCCGGGCGGCTACGTTGTGCTGATCGGCTCCGCCGTACGCCAGGCGCCGCGGCTCAGCAGTCTGATGGAAGGGATGCACTTCGTCGGCATCAACGCGCCGCTCGAGATGGAAGAGCAAGCGACGCTGTCGCTGCTGTACGCGAACGAGCGGATCCCCCTGCGCACGGCGATGGCCCGCGGCGTGGTCGTCGGCGCCGACCTGGCGACGTCACACTGGCTCGTCGAAGCGCACCGCGTGCTGCTGCCCGGCCGCCGCTTCGTGGTAGAAAACGAAGAGCCCGAACTGCCGATCGGGCTCGTCAAGCTGGCGGCGGAAAACGGGCTCTGGGTGGGGGAAAAGCGCTAGGCGATCGGGCTCTCGATGCTGGCGGTCATCGCATCCGCCGCCGCATACGCCGCGTCGATCTGGTCCTTGTAGTGCTTCTCGACGACCCGCCGCTTCACCTTGAGCGTCGGCGTCAGCTCACCCGACTCGATCGTGAAGTCGTTCTCGAGCAGCACGACTTTCTTCGGCGTCTCGAACTTGGCGAGGTCGCGGAGCTGGCTCATCACTTCGCGCTCCACCTTCGCCCGCACGTCCGCCAGCGCGATCAGCTCGGCGCGGGTCCCGTACGTCAGACCGCGCTCCTGCGCCCACCGCTCGAGGTTGTCGAAGTTCGGCACCACGAGAATGATCGGGAACTTGCGCCGGTCGCCGTAGAGCACCGCGTTGGCGACGAACTTGTTGCGCTTCACCATGCCCTCGATCGGCTGCGGCGCGATGTACTTCCCGCCCGCCGTCTTGATCAGCTCCTTCTTGCGGTCGGTGATCTTGAGGTAGCCGTCCGAATCGAGCTCGCCGATGTCGCCGGTGTGCAGCCAGCCCTCCTCATCCACCGTCTCGCGCGTCGCCTCGGGCAGCTTGTAGTAGCCCTGCATGATGTTGGGTCCGCGGGCGAAGATCTCGCCATCCGAAGCGATCTTCAGCTCGACGCCGGGAATCGCACGACCGACCGTTCCCAGCTTGATGCGATCGAGCGGATTGAGCGTGAGCACCGGCGACGACTCGGTGAGACCGTATCCCTCGATGATCGGCAGCCCGGCGCTGTAGAAAAACTTCGCGATGTCGGCGGACAGTGGTGCGGCACCCGACACGAAAAAGCGGATCCGGCCCCCCGTGCGCGCTTGCAGCTTCGAGAAGACGAGCTTGTCGGCCAGCTTCTTCTTGATCGCGGGCCCGCCCGGAATCGGGAGTCCCGCGAGCGACAGCGTCGCCCACTGCTCGCCGGCGCGCTTGGCCCACAAAAAGATGCCGCGCTTGATGGCACTGCCCGACAGCGCGTTCTCGAGCACGCGCGCGTAGACCTTCTCGTAGAGACGCGGCACCGACAGCACCACCGTCGGCTTCACCTCGCCCAGGTTCGCCGCGACGGTGTCGAACGACTCGGCGTAGTTGATGATCACGCCCGCCTGGAACAGCGTGTAGTCCACCATCCGCTCATAGCTGTGCGACAGCGGCAGCATGGACAGACACTCGTCGCCACTGCCGATCGGAATCATCTGGAGCACGGCTTGCACGTTGGACCAGATGTTGTGGTGCGAGAGCATCACGCCCTTGGGGTCGCCGGTCGTACCAGACGTGTAAATGAGGGTCGCGAGGTCGTCGGGCTGCGCCGACAGCGCTTCTCGCTTCCAGTCGGCGTATTGCGAGGCGGCGGCACGCCCTTTGGCCTCGAGGCTGGAGAGTGACATGGCCCCAGGTCGCTGCGCCGCCGCACCCCCGTCGAACCCGATGACGTGCGTCAGCCCGGGGAGCGCGCCCTTCACCTCGAGGACCTTGTCCACCTGAGCGGTCGTCGAGCAAAACACGGCCACGGCTTCCGAATCGCGCAGGATGTATTCGGTCTGCTTGGCCGTGAGCGTCGGATAGATGGGGACGTCGGCGGCGCGCACGCAGAGGCAGGCGTAGTCGGCCAGCGCCCATTCCGGACGATTCTCCGAGATCAGCGCGACCTTGTCGCCCGGCCGGATGCCTAGCTCCCGCAGGCCGAGTGTGATCGCCTGCACGCGCTCGAGCGCTTCGCGATGCGAGATGGCAACCCAGGCCCCGCCCACTTTCGACCGGAATGCCGCCGGCTGGGCCGCATGCCGATCCACGGTGGTGAAGAAGAGTTGAGTGAGCGTGCCTCTGTTCATGGTCGGAACTCCACAACGAAAGTCACCGAATCGGGTACGGCCGTGCCGTCTAACCGCTTCATCGTGGCGGTCACGACGACCGAGTCGGGGACGGGGCCCTTGCGCCACTTTACCCGCGCGGCCGCCACGCCCACCGAGGTGGTCAGGACACTGTCATTGGGAAGTAATGTGATCGTCGAATCGCTCGCCGGATAGGTCGTGGCGACGTACACGACACGCCGGTTCACAGGCGCGATCGGGTGCGCGAAGGCTTGAACCGTCAAGGAGTCCGAAAGAGAGTCGGCGCCCGTGTCGGGCGGAACCGGAGTCACGAAGACCGTGTCCCGCGTGGCGCTTGCCGCGCGGAGCGAATCGAGCTTCGCCAGGATGCTCACGGTCTGGGGATTGGAAAACAGGTTGCCGACGCGGGCCTGCAGTCGGCCGGTTCCCAGGGCCTTGGCGAACGTGGTTCCTGTCGTGCTGTCCACGACCACGAGCGTGGTGTCGAGCGAGGTCCAGAAAATCTCGGCCGCGACCGAATCGCCGACGGCATTCAGCGCCCGGGCACTCGGCCGCAGGGTGTCGCTGAACTCGACCCGGCCGCTGTCCGGCAAGACGATTTCGATTGCCACGGCCCGGTCGAGATCAGTATTGAGTTTGCAAGCGAATACCGCGGCGAGTGCGAGCAGCGCAAACGTCCGAATCAGGAGCTTCCCGTCCTCTCTTCTCGGGCGCCCGACGGTGCTGTTCCGCCCGTGCCGCCGGCGCGCAGGTCCTGCAACGCCAGCGTGGCGTGCTCGATCCATTTCTGCGCGTCGGGACCGCGCGGCGGATGCGCGAGGAAGGTTTTCAAGTGCTGCGCTGCGCCGTCGGGATCGCCGCGTTGCAGCAGCAGGAACGCCAGCCCGTAGTGCGCGCCCGCGAGCGAGCCGTCGAGCTCGAGCGCACGCCGGTAATGGCGAATCGCCTCATCGAAACGGCGGGTCTTGGTGAACGCGATCGCCATGTTTTGGAGAATGCGGGCATCGTTGGGATGATCGCGCAGCGCCAACCGGTACGACGTCAGCGCCGCGTCATAATCCCCCTGACGCTCGAGGGCTAACGCCTCGTTGAGGTAATCGAGACGTTGTGGTTTGAGATCGTCGCCCGACGAGCCGCCCCCCCCGAACAAGCGGCGCCAGAAACCCATGCGGCGAAAATAGCTTGCGGCTGCAGACGTTGGCAATGTAGAATCCCAGACCATGGCCTTTCCCCCGCGTCCCTCCGGTCCGACACCCCGCCCATCCGGAGGCTCGCGTGCCGCGAGCAAGACGCCCCGCGGCGTGCTCCAGGTGGATTGGCCGCTGTTTGGAGAGCTGTGCCGGGTGCTCGCCCTCAAGGTGTTCCGCGAGTACGACCCCGACGTGGTCATCGGCATCGCGAAAGCGGGCGTGATTCCCGGAGCCGTGGTCGCCAGCATCCTGCAGCGCGATTTCGCCTCGATCGCCATCACCCGGACCGTGCCCGGGGCCGCGCCCGCCGTGATTGCGGGGCCGCCGCGCCTGGTGACCGGCAAACGGGTGCTGCTCGTGGACGAGACGTGTGAGTCGGGCAGCACGATGAAGCTTGCCCTCGCGGCGGTACGCGACCTCAAGCCGGCCGAGGTGAAGACTGCCGTGTCGTTCAAGACGGGGTCGTATAAGCCGGACTTCTACGCGCTCGAGAACGAGAATTTCATCATCCTCCCCTGGGACCTCGAGGTCATCGTCGATGGCGAGATCGTCGTCCGCCCCGATTACCGCGACAAGCTGAAGGACATCCGTTGAAAGATCATCTGGCCGCAGCCGTCAAACAGTCCCGCGCCGGCTACACCGAAATCCGCGTCGAACGCACGTGGAGCTCCGCCGTGGCTTTCCGCGGCCGGCGCCTCGAAACCGCCACGGTGAGTGAAGACCAGGGCGGCTTCGTGCGCGTGCTGAACACAGGCTGCGGGTGGGGCATCGCCTCGTTCACATCGCTCGAGGAGCTGCCCGCCATGGTCGCGCGGGCCTACGAGCTGTCGCGCGCGGTGCCGCTCGACGAGCCGATTCGGCTGGCGGAAACAGCGCCGGAGGTGGCGGACGCCGTGCTCGAGCTCGACGGCGACGTGCGCGGCATCTCGCTGTCGGAAAAGAAGAAGCTGCTCGATACGTACAACAGCGCCATGCTCGCCGTCTCGAATTCGATCGTGGATACGCAGGCGAGCTATCGGGACGAGGTCTCGGAGGTGTGGTACGCCAACTCCGAGGGCACGTCGCTGTTCCAGCTGCGGCCCGAAGTCGTCGTCTCCGGCACCGCGATCGGACGCCGCAACGGCAACATCGAGAAGGGCCTCGAGTCCATCGGCTTGCGCAAAGGGTGGAACAGCGTTCAGGGGTTCGAGCAGCAGTTCCGCGTCGTCGCCCAGCGCGCGGTGGATCTGCTGGATGCGCCACGCGTGCGCGGCGGCGCCTACCCCGTCATCCTCGACAACGAGCTGGCGGGCGTCTTCATCCATGAAGCGTTCGGGCATCTGTCCGAAGCGGACTTCGTGTACGAGAACCCGCAGGCCCGCGAGATGATGACGCTGGGCCGCCGCTTCGGAAAGCCGGTCCTGAATGTGGGCGACAACGGCGCGGCGCAGGGGCTCCGCGGCACGTTGCCGTACGACGACGAGGGCACGCCCACGCAGGATACGCCGCTGATTCGCGAGGGTATCCTGGTCGGCCGCCTGCATTCCCGCGAGACCGCCGCCAAGCTGGGCGAGCGGCCCACCGGCAACGCCCGCGCCATCTCGTTCCGACACCCGCCCATCGTGCGCATGACGAACACGTACATCGCACCGGGGAAGAACGGCGCCCAATTCTCGGACTTGATTCGCGACATCAAGCTGGGCGTGTACGCCTGCGGCGCGTTCGGCGGGCAGACGATGCTCGAGAACTTTTCGTTCACGGCCGGCTGGGGCCACATGATCCGCGACGGCAAAGTCGCCGAGCTGGTGAAGGACGTCGTGCTGGCGGGCAACCTGTTCCAGACGCTCGACCGCATCGATCACATCGCCGGCGACTTCACCTGGAATCAGATGGGGGGCGGATGCGGCAAGGGGGGACAGTTCCCCCTCCCCGTCACCGAAGGGGCGCCGCACGTGCGCATCGAAGAGGCGCTGATCGGCGGCGACGTATGATCGATCGCGTGTTGGAGCGGGCCCACGGCAAAGTCGACGGCGCCGATGCCCTGTGGCGGCGCGAGGAACAGACCGCGGTCGCCTTCGCGTCGGGCCGCCTCAAGGCGGCCGGCATCTCGGAGGAAGCGGGGCTGAATCTTCGCGTCCTCGCGCATGGTCGGATGGGCGTCGCGGGGACGACCGCGGCCGCTCCCGACGCCGACGAGCTGTTGGCGCGGGCCCGTGCATCCGCGGAGCTGGGCGAGGTGGTGGATCTCGTCTTCCCGAGTGCCTCAGCCTCGAGACTCCCTCCCATTCCCACATTCTTTGACCGCACGGCCAACGCTTCGCTCGACGATCTGATTCGCATGGGCCGGCTCCTGGTCGAACGGCTGGCGCGTCCCGACTGCCAGGTCAATGTCGCCGTTGAGCGCGAGGTTGCGGACACGGCTGTCGGCAACATGGCGGGCGCGCGCGGCGCCTACCGCGCCACGGGGATCGCCGTGACGGCCGACATCACGCGCATCGCCGGCGACGACGTGCTGATGGTCTACGATCAATACGTGGGCGCCGACATGCCCAGCGACGCCGATCTCGAGACGCTGGTGCGCTCGGTGGAAACGCGGCTCACCGCCGCGCTGAAGGTGGTGACGCCGCCCGATGGCGCGTTGCCCGTGGTGTTCACCCCCGCCGGCCTCGCGGCCGTCGTGCTGCCGCTCGAGCAGGCATTGTCGGGGAAGACCGTGCTCCAGGGCAGCTCGCCGCTCGCCGGCAAGGTCGGGGCGATGATGTTCGATGAGCGGCTTTCCATCATTGACGACCCGCTGACGCCGGGACGGCCCGCGTCGCGGCCCGTCGACGACGAGTGTGTTCCTTCCCGGGCGACCGGATTGGTGGAGCGAGGCGCGGTGGGGCGGTTCGTCTATGATCTCGAGACCGCGGCGCGCGCGAAAACTCAGAGCACGGGCAACGGCCGGCGCGGCGTGTTCGGGAAACCGCACATCGGGTACACGAATATCCGGTTCCAGATGGCATCCGATGGTGCAGGGGCGCGCC
>DASYTD010000109.1:0-5112 GCA_036002655.1 Gemmatimonadales bacterium | reverse complement strand
CCCGCGTCCACCAGGCGATCGAGCACACGGCACAACACCCGCACGTCGTCGAGATGCAGGCCCGTTGTTGGCTCGTCGAGGATGTAGAGTTTGCGCTTGCCGCTGCCACGCTTGCTGGAACCCGCGGACGCTAGCTCCCGTGCGATCTTGAGCCGCTGTGCTTCGCCTCCGGAAAGCGTCGTCGCCGGCTGGCCGAGCCGGAGATAGCCGAGCCCCACCTGCTGCAGGTGCCACAGACACCGCGCCAGCCGCGGGTGGCGATGCAGCCGCTTGATCGCTTCGTCTACAGTCCACTCGAGTGCCTGCGCGATGCTGGCGCCCTGAACCTTCACGTCGAGTACCTCGCGCTTGAAGCGCGAGCCGCCGCACACTTCGCAGGGCACGAAGACGTTGGCGAGGAACACCATTTCGATCAGCACGTGCCCCGCGCCCTCGCATGCCTCGCACCGGCCTCCGTTGACGTTGAAGGAAAAAGTGCTGGGCGCGTAGCCGCGCGCGCGCGCGAGTGCTTCGTTCGCAAACAGGGCGCGCAATTCGTCGAACGCCTTCACGTACGTCACGGGATTGGAGCGCGGTGTTCGCCCGATCGGCGCTTGATCGATGAGCACGACGTCCTCGAGGTGCTCCCACCCCTTCAGCGCGGCGACATCGCCGACGGGCTCGCCCAAGTGTTGCTTGGCGCTGTGCTCGCCCCGCAGACGGGCCTCGAGCTGCCGGTAAAGCACGTCGTGGACGAGCGTCGATTTTCCGGACCCCGAGACGCCTGTCACCGTAGTGAGCGTCCCCAGCGGGATGCGGACGTCCACGCCCTCGAGGTTGTGGAGCCGCGCGCCTTTCATGTCGAGCCAGCGCACCGCTGGCCGGCGGGCCGACGGCACACCGATCCGTTTTTCGCCCGACAGATACTGGCCGGTGAGCGTTCCGGCCTCGCGCACCGCCGCCGCGGGTCCCTGGTACACGAGCTGCCCGCCTGCTTCGCCGCTCGCCGGCCCGAGCTCCACCATCCAGTCGGCTGCGCGCATCGCGGCGGGATCATGCTCCACCACAACGACAGTGTTCCCAGCACTCGACAGTTTGCGTAGCAATCCCAGCAGCCGGTCCACGTCCGCCGGATGCAGCCCGATGGACGGCTCATCCAGCACGTACAGCGTGTCCACGAGGTGCGAGCCGAGTGCGTTCGAGAGCGCGATGCGTTGGGCTTCGCCGCCCGACAGCGTGCGCGTCTGGCGATCGAGCGTGAGATAGCCGAGGCCGACGTCGTTCACGAAGCCGACGCGCGCACGCAGCTCATCGAGAATGTGGTCTGCGACCGTCTGCTGAAACGCCGGCAGTTGCAGCTGATCCAACCAATTCGCCAAATCGGCGGCCGTCAGCCCAGCGGCTTCCGCGATCGTCTTGCCGGCGACGCGCACCGCGAGCGACTCGGGCTTGAGGCGCGCGCCGCCGCAGCCGGGACACTGTTTGGCGAGCTGGTACTGACGCAGGAACACCCGGATGTACTGCTTGTAGCGCTTCTCCTCGAGCCGCTCGAGGAAGGGAAGCATGCCCAAGTAGCGGCCACCCTTGTTGTGCAACAGGAAATGGCGCTCGCGCGCCGGAATCTCCCTCCACGGGGCATCCAGCTCGATGCCGCGGGTGCGCGCCGTCTCGCGCAACAAGCGGCGGCGTCCTTCGTAGCGCGGCTTGGTCCACGGATCGAGCGCGCCATCCACCAGCGAGCGGCTCGGATCCGGCACAATGAGGGCCTCATCGTACTCCAGCACCGCGCCGAACCCATTGCAGGTCGGGCACGCGCCGCGGGGATTATTAAAGGAAAAGAGGGTGGGGGTCAGCAGCGGCGCGGCGCAGCCGCACGCTGAACAGGCAGGGTGCTCGGAAAAGCGCCGCCGGTCGCCGTTGTTCAGCGCCAGCGCTACCCCCTCGCCTTCGCTGAAGGCCGTCGCGATGGCGTCGGCCAGACGACCGCGGTTCGTCTCCACGGCGTCGAGGCGATCTACGATGACGAGGACGTCCTGACCCGCGCGCACGCGGCCTTCGATGCCATCCTCGTCGAGACGGACGACATCACCGTCAACCTGGGCGCGAACAAATCCTGCGGCGCGCAATTGCGCGGCGATTTCGACATCGGGTCGATGCGCGGACTGGGGCAGGGGGAATGCCACAACCACGTTTCCCGTTTCCCGTTTTCCGTTTCCCGTCAGTACGTAGTCGACAGCCTCCTGTACCGTATCCCGCTTTACGTCCCGCCCGCAGTGCAGACAGGTTTGCGTGCCCGCGCGGGCCCACAAAAGCCGCAGGAAATCA
Organism: Gemmatimonadales bacterium; assembly: GCA_036002655.1. Taxonomy (GTDB): domain Bacteria; phylum Gemmatimonadota; class Gemmatimonadetes; order Gemmatimonadales; family GWC2-71-9; genus 20CM-2-65-7. The sequence goes on along the minus strand of DASYTD010000109.1, from coordinate 2,808 downwards.
GCGATTTCCGTGGCGGTGCCGACCGTAGAGCGACTCGATGTCGTGGGGTTTTTCTGCTCGATCGCCACGGCCGGCGACAGCCCCTCCATCGCGTCCACCAAGGGCTTCGGCATCCGCTCGAGGAACTGCTTGGCGTATGTCGAAAGCGACTCGATGTAGCGGCGCTGACCCTCCGCGTACAGCGTGTCGAACGCGAGCGAGCTCTTCCCCGATCCCGACGGGCCGGTGACGACCGAGAGCGCCCGGCGCGGAAACTCCACCGTGATGCCCTTCAGATTATGCTGGCGTACGTTGCGGAGAACGACGCGCTCGGGGGGATGGCGCATAACCCGTAAACATAACAAATGCTCTCTGGCCAGACTCACCGAACCTTCCTAGTTTGCCGCGTGCCCCTAGCGCTCACCCCACGCCTCCTCCGCCGAGGACTCGAGCTGTTCGCCGTCATCTCCCTCGGTGCGGTCGCACTCCTCTTCGCGTATTACCTGATTCGCTTCGGCGATCGGGTAGACGTCTTTCTCTCGCCGTTCCTGCGGCTGCACTGGGGCTGGATCGCGGTGGGTCTCGTGCTTGCCTCGATGGATTGGGTCGGCGGCGGACTGCGGCTGTGGGTGTGCACCCGCCACGTCCATCCGGGGGTTCGCCTGCGCGACATGATCCTCGCCGGGGGCTTCGGCGCCTGGGCGGCCTATCTCACGCCGTTTCAGTCGGGCTCCGCTCCTATGTCTACCTGGGTCATGAAGCGGGCCGGCGTGCCGGTTCCGGAAGCCGTGGCCTCGATCTTCGTCACCTTCATCGCCACGGTGGGATTCTTCGCTATCGCTGGACCGCTCGCGGTATGGCTTGGGGCGGGGAAGTCGCTCGCCCAGCACGGCCTGGTTCTGGGAATCACCCTCTACGACCTCTTCAAGACGAGCCTCACGATTTTCGGCGTCATCGGGCTACTGATGCTCGCCGCCGTCATCTTTCCCGGAGTCGTGAAGCGGCTGCTGCAGCAGCTCGCCGCGCGCATCGCGCGCCGGAGCCCGCGCGCCGCCGAGCGCATGGAGAGGCTCTCGGGCGGCGTGGATCGCGCCCACGACTGCATGGTGGCGTTCGGGAGTCCCAAGGGACTGCTCACGTTGCTCCTAGCCATAATCATCTCGGCTCCGTCGCACGCCAACAAACTGCTGGCGGGCTATGTGACCCTACGCGTGCTCGGCATTCCGGCGGACTTCACCGACATTCTGCTGCTTCAGACGTTGATCTCGTTCCTGCTGTACTTCGCACCGACTCCCGGAGGGTCGGGCCTCGCCGAGCTGACGTCCGCGGCGGTGATGTCGATCTATGTGCCACGCGAGTTGACGCCGAGTTACACGCTGATCTGGCGATTCATCAACAGCTATGCGACCGTGATCGTCGGGTCCTCGATCTTCTGGTACTGGCTCCGGCGTGGGCTGATCGGGCGCGAAGAATCGGTGGGCATCACCTAACTTCTGCTTCCTTGCCCGGTTACACAGGCGGGCGTAACTTCACGGCCTGACCACGGATACGGGAGTGCGTGTGCATGGCGTTGCTTGAACTGGGCGGGAAGCGGTTCCCTCTCCCGCAGGGGGAAGTTGTGCTCGGCTCTGATCCGAGCAGCGCCATCCCACTCGCCGTTCCCGGTGTCCTCCCGCGCCACGCGAAATTGAAGGGCCTTCCAGACGGACAAGTCGTAATCACCAAGGCAGTTCCCGAGGCGGAAGTGCTGATCAACGGTGTCCGCCTCGGCGCCGAGCCGACTCCCCTGCTGCATGGCGACAAGGTGGAAGTCGGCGGGGAAGAGCTGACCTTCGTGGACGAACGGCGCAGCGGCAGTACCCAGTACGTCCAGGCGATGAGCGTGCCACAAGCGATGGCCCAGGCCAAAGCCGAGGCGAAGGGCGGCAAGGTCACCGTGAATACGGGTGGCCGCGTCGTCTCTCTCACCGACGGCCGCGAGTACGCGATCGCCGGTTCCTCGCTCGTCTTTGGTCGCGACGCCGCCTGCGACGTCGTCGTCCCCGGTAAGGATGTGTCGCGCCGTCACGCCGAGATCGTCCAGACGCCCAAGGGCTACTTGATCGTTGACTCGAGCACCAATGGGACCTCGGTCAACGACACGCGCATCGAGGGCCAGCGGCTGCTGGCCCGCGCGGACGTGATCACGATCGGGGAAGAGAAGTTTCGCTTCTACGCCGACACTGCTGCTCCCGCTCCGCCCGCTCCGCCTCCTGAAAACCCTCTCGCGGGGCCGGCCGCTAGCGCGCCCTCGGCCGTACCCTCAACACAGGGCTCGGCACCGGCGGTGGGTGGTGGAGGTGAGCGACTAAAAGAGACAGTGCACGGCGCCCCCGCGCCGCGGCGCTCTGGCGGCGCGTTAGCGAGCTTCCTGGTGCGCGGCGGCGCGCTCAAGGGTCAGCGACTCGTTGTGAAGACGCCGGTGGTCAACATCGGGCGCGCCGATTACAACGACCTCGTGGTCCCGGATGAATCGGTCTCCACTCAGCATGCGAAGCTGCAACGCCGCGAAGGCGTATGGGTATTGGTGGACCTCGACTCCACGAACGGCACGTTCGTCGATGGGGATCAGGTCAAGGGCGAGACGCCGCTGGCGCCAGGAGCCAATGTCCGGCTCGGCGACGTCTCGATGGTATTCGAGCCGACCGATGATGCGGCGGGTGTAGCGAAGGGCGGTGGGACCCGCATGATCGAAGTGATGACCATGAGCCCACCCCCGGCTCCGAAAGCACCCCCCCCGCCCCCCCCGGCCGCTCCGAAGGCCCCGGCGCCTGCAAAGCCGTCGGCTCC
>DASYTD010000108.1:0-7626 GCA_036002655.1 Gemmatimonadales bacterium | reverse complement strand
GCTGTCCCAACAGACGATCGATGACAACGCGCGGTTCTTCGACCGCCGCGAGGAGGTGCCGGTCTACGCCATCACCATGGGCGTGGGCACGATCCTCAATGCGCGCAAGCTGGTGCTGGTGGCGAGCGGAACAGCCAAAGCCAAAGCGATTGCGCAAGCGGTCGAGGGACCGGTGACGAGCATGGTGACGGCCAGTGCGCTGCAGCTGCACCGCGACGCGATCGTGATCGTGGACGAGGATGCCGCGGCGGGTCTGACGATGCGCGACTACTACGACTTCATCTACGCCGCCAAACCCGCCGCGCCGAGGGGCGCATGAACGTGCTCTTACCGCGGCCGGATGGACCACACCTGCGCGTCCCGGCCGAGGAGGCGGGTGTCGAGGCGAAGCGCCGAGCCCTGCGCGACCGCCGTGCGGCGAGTGCCGTTGACCAGCTCGGTGAGGGCGTAGGCGCCGGACGGCACTTGCACGGTTGCCACGACCTCCCGCTCTGTTGAATCGTGATTGAGAAGGAAGAGAAGGTAGCCGCGGTCTCCCTCGTGTAAACGCGCGACCAGGGGCGGCAACGTGCCGTCGAGCGACGTCGTGACCGGCTTGCCGACACCCGCCCACTCGGCCAGCCGGCGGATGAATTCGGTGTTGTCGCGTTGCGGCTCCGGTTGGTTGCCCCACCCCAAATACGAGCCGATGAACAACGTCTGTCCCTTGCCGTAGCGCGAGGCGACCACGGCGGGCTCTCCATCGATGGTGGCGAGGACGCGCGCCTGATTCGAGAGGACCTCGAGCGTGGTCGCGTACAGCGCCCCTCGCAACGTGCGGCCTCCCAGCCCGGCGGTGAGCGGGCTGCCGGTATCGGCGATTGCCAGCCTGGGCTCGCGCCGCATCCAGACATTCTTCTCCCGGATGCCGAACACCTCATGCAAGCCCGCGCCGGGAATGATCTCGGCGGCGAAGCCGCGCTCGTCGTTCCACGCAAGCCGCGCCTCGGCGACCGCATGGCCCCCCGCCTGCACGTAGCGCTTCAATCCCGCGGCAGCAGACTCCGTCAACATGATGGGATACGGCACGATGATCAGCGCGTACTGGGAAACGTCGCCCCGCTCGAGCGTGGTGCGATGAATGAAATCCACCGGAATGTTGTGCTCGGCAAAGACGCGGTAATACCCGATCAGCGAGTTGCGGTGCGCCTCGGGATAGTCCTGCCGCCGCTGCGCCCCGCCCACGAGCTGCGCGAGCGGGTTGTAGAGAATCCCGATTCGCGCGGGCACGGGGCGCGCGTGCAGGAGCAGCTCCTGGTTGGCGGTCACGACGCGCCCAATGCGTCCGGTGGAGACCGCGCGATCGGTCGGCGTGCCGTCCAGATTGATGAGCCCGTAGCCGCCCGATTCGTAACCCGACGACATCGGGTAATAGGCGTAGACGTTGATCGCGCGGGCGCCCGCCGCGATCGCCGACCAGATCCAGACGCGCTGATCGGCCGCCGTCACCGGATCGCTGTGGAGCAGCGCGATCGTGCCGTCGCCGGCCTGCAGCTCGCCCACGTACCAGCCGCCGCGCGTCCGGTTGGCGCTCCGCTGGAAGTCCAGCATCGACATCAGCTGCCAGTACGACCAGTGGGTCTCCGGCCGGTTGTGCTTGGGGTAGAGCGACACGCCGTAGTAGTCCACCTGCTCGGCCATGCGAAAGTCGTCGCTCGCGCCTTCACCGGCGTGCGGCGAGGTGAAGAGCGAAGCAATCGCGGCGTGGGACGTGATCACGTGACGCGAGCCCCCGGATCGCACGGCGGCGTAGCGGGCCGCCAGGTCTTCGGCAAGGCGGGTGGAGATGAACGCCTTCCAGTCCAGGTAGTCGGTGTAGCTGAGGATCGTGCTGTAGCGCGGCGGCTCGACCTCGGTCCAGCCCGAGAAGCCACGATGCCACGCCCGATTGATCGCCTCGAGTGTCCCGTACTTGCGCTTGAGCCATTCGCGGAAACGTCCCTGCGTCGCCGCGCAGTAGCAGAACTGCGCATTGGGGACGTAGTCGATCTCGGCCCAGTTGATGATGTGCGGCTCGCTCCACAGATCCCAGCCGTAGAAGCTCGGATACGCGGCGGCAACCCGGGCGACCGCGGCGTAGAGCTTGTCCACCAGATCCCGGATCTCGGGGTTGTCGGTGCAGAATCCCGGGGCGACCTGTGACGGAATTGCAACACCGCTCTGCGTGACGAAGCGCGCCTGCGGATAGGCCTGACCGACCCAGTCGGGTGCCGCGTCCACGTACATCTGCACCATCACGCGCAGCCCGGCGTCCTGCGCCAACTCCAGCAGCAGCCGGAGGTTGTCCAGGCGGTACTCGCCGCGCCGTGGCTCCGCGTGCGCCCATTCCACCCAGGTGCGGACGGTGTTGAAGCCCAGCTGCTTGATCTGTTCGAGGTCACGGCGCCACGCGTCGCGCGAAGCCGGCGTCACCTCAGAGAGCATCGGCGCGCGCGATTTGCCGCCCGAGTACCACACCGCGAACGGAAAGAAGTCCTGCGCGGCGGCAACGGATGCCAGCAACGACGTCGCCAGCAGGCAGCTCAGCAGTTTGGTGGGGTGGAGGGACATGAACCGTCTAGTTTGCCACGCGCGGCATGATTCGGTTAGGGGAAACGCGTCTTGCTGATCGGACGGTCGCGCGGTAATGTCAGCCCGTCCCGTTCGAGCCGTCGGGCCGGAGCTTGGAGTTTTGACCTCAAACCCCACACAACCAAAATGAAAACACACATCCCCGTCGCCGTGTTGGGACTTTTCCTCGTCGCCGGTCAAGCGTTCGCGCAGCAGCGGATCATTACCGGCAGTGTCAGAAGCGAGCAGGGCACTCCTCTTTCGGGCGTCGCGGTCGTCGTCAAGGGAGCCACCATCCGGGCGTCGACCAACAACCAGGGCACCTATTCCATCGCGGCCGAGACGGGCCAGGTACTGCAGTTTCGGCTGATTGGGACGGGACTCGTGGAACGGACCGTCGGCGCCGAGGGCGTCATCGACGTGGAGCTGCGACGCGTGGCGCTGGATCTGAATGCGGTGGAGGTGACGGCATTGGGCGAGGAGGCGTCGCGGCGATCCCTCGGAATCGCGCAGCAGACCGTCCGCGGCGCGGACATCGCGCAGACGCAACGCGAGAACTTCATCAATGCGCTGTCGGGGCGGGTCGCGGGCGTCGACGTCACCAGCACATCCGGCGTGCCGGGCGCGTCGTCGTCCATCGTGATCCGGGGCGTCAGCTCGATCAGCCGCAGCAATCAGCCGCTGATCATCGTCGATGGCCTGCCGATGGACAACAACACGGTCAACACGGAAAAGCTGGCGTCCGACCGGAGCTCCAACACCGCGCTCTTCAACCGGGGCGTGGATTTCACTAACCGCGCGGCCGACCTGAATCCGCAGGACATCGAAACGGTCACGATCCTCAAGGGAGCCGAAGCCGCGGCGCTGTACGGGATCGATGCGGGCAACGGGGCCATCATCATCAAGACCAAGCGTGGGCGGGCGGGCGCCGGCATGCAGTACAGCAACAGCGTCCGGCTTCAGACCACGAGAGCGAGACCGCAGCTTCAGCGCGCGTTCGGTCCGAGCAGTGTCACAGGCGGCACGCTCGGCTCATTCCAGTACTTCGGCGCGCCCTACGCCCCGGGAACGCAGTTCTTCGACAATATCGACGGCTTCCTGAGGACCTCCGTGACACAGAAGCACAATCTCTCGTTCAGCGGGGCAACGGCCGACGCCACACTCACCTACCGGTTGAGCACGTCGATGGATAAGGAGGAAGGCGTCGTCCGGAATTCAGGGTACGACCGCATCAATGTGACGGGAGCGTCAACGGCACGGATCAACGACTGGCTGTCGACGGATCTGTCCATGATGTACACCTACGCCAACAACGATCAGGTGTACAAGGGCGACCTGGGCCCGCTGATCGGTCTGATGCTCTGGCCGCAAACCGATAACGCGAAAGACTACCTGACTCCCGCCGGAACGCGGCGTCGGTTGACCTCGCTGACCGCGGCAGCGGAGGTCGACAATCCGTACTTCAACGTTGCCAAGAACCAGATCAACTCCAAGACCAACCGTTTGGTGGCCAATATCGGCCTGGTCATTTCGCCGTTCTCGTGGGGCCATATCAAGGCCAACATCGGAACGGACAGCTACACCAATCAGAACCTGTTGCTGCGGCACCCGGAGAGCTTCGTCGGCTTTACACCCAACGGGCTGCTCGACGTGGCGGACGTCATCACCCGGAATATCACCTCCCAGACGATTCTGAACGTCCACCCTCGTTCCATCACCAGCAGTCTCTCGATCACGGGATTGGTGGGCAATTCGGTGAACGCGTTCAGGTCCAGTTCGGACGCCGCGACCGGCATCGGCTTCCTGGATCCGAACTTCGTGTCGATGAACAACACCAGCCAGCGATCGACGTGGAATACGCTCGAAGAGCGCCGCCTGGTGAGTTTCTTCGGGCAGGCGGTCCTCGATTATAAGAATTTCTGGTACGTGACGGTGACGGGCCGAAACGACTGGACGTCGACCATCCCACGCCCTCGCAACTCATTCTTCTATCCCTCCGTACGGACGAGCTTCGTGTTCTCCGACGCATTCCCGGGCGTCCGTAGGTTCGTGACGGGATTGGTCCGCCTCGGCTATGCGAAAGTCGGCAAGGATGCCCGGCCCTATGCGGACCGGCCCTCGCTCATATACAAGACCTCGTCGTACGGTGGATATGGGTACGACTTCTGGGGGCCAAATCCCTTGCTCAAGCCGGAGTTCAAGCGATCGATCGAGGGGGGCGTCGAGCTGTCCTTCCTGAACGGGCGCCTGGCGCTCGACGCGACGGCGTATCGCGCCACGACCACAGACCAGATCGTCAACGACATCCGCGGTAGCTACGGCACCGGGTTCATCCTGTTCAACCTGAACGGCGCCTCGACGCGGAGCCGGGGTCTGGAGCTCACGGTGCGGGGCGCGCCGGTCCTGAAGCCCGCCTTCTCGTGGGATGTGGAGCTGAACTGGAACAGCGCGGGCAGCATTGTGACGGGTCTGCCGAATGTACCGGAATCCTACGTTTCGGACACCTGGCTGTACGGCAACGTGCGCAACGGGGTCAAGGTGGGCCTGTCCACGATGGCGCTCACCGGCTTCTTCTATCTGCGGAATAATCGGGGCGATCTCCTGATCGACCCGGCCACGGGGCTTCCCATCCGCTCGAACGTCGTGTCGGCGAACTTCATCGACGCCGGCTACGACCGCCAGCCTGATTTCACCATCGGGGTCTGGAACAACTTCAAGTACAAGAAGTTCTCCCTGGATTTCCTCCTCGACATCCGCAGGGGGGGCGACGTCTTCAACGCCACCGAGCACTACCTCACGACCCGGGGGCTCAGTATGCGAACCCTGGACCGCGATCAGCCGCGCGTCATCCAGGGCGTGCTGCGCGACGGGTTGGAGAACACCACGAACCCGACGGTCAACAACATCGTCATCGTCCCCAGCGTGCAGACGGGGTACTACACGAACATGAGCGAAGAGCTGTTCATCGAAAAGGACATCAACTGGCTCCGGCTCCGCGACATCACCCTGCGCTACGAGCTGCCGTCCGGATGGCTCGGCGCCCGCAGCGCGAGCGCGTACATCACGGGCACGGATCTGTTTCTCATCACCAACTACTCGGGTCTCGATCCGATCGTCAACGGGAATACGGCCGCGGTGGGAGGCTCGGGCGCGGTGGGGATCGATTACGGCAATTTCCCCATGCCGCGCGGCATCAATTTCGGCGTAAGCGTGGGATTCTGACCATGAAAACACGACACGCAGCGCTCCTCATCGGGGGGTTGGTTCTGTCGGGCGGTTGCACCGAATTCCTCGACGTCAACACCAATCCCAACGGCCCTCAGTCGGTCTCGGCGAATCTCTACCTGCCGCCGATGCTGTACTGGACGGCGACGTCCCCGCAGTTCGACGGCCGCTTTGTCGGGCACTACACGCAGCAGTGGATCTCGACGTCCACCGCTTTCGATCCGGCGCAAAGCTGGGGCAAAATGGGATACCAGCCGGGCAGCGACAACGGCGCGCAGCAATGGCGCGACGTGTATTGGTCCCTGGGGCAGAACCTGATCGACATGAACGCGAAGGCCCAGGCCGAGCAGCGCTGGGACTTGCTGGGCGTGGGATTGATCCTCAAGGCCTGGGGTTGGCAGGTGCTGACCGACCTCCACGGCGAGATCATCATCCAGCAGGCGTTCGACCCGACGCGCACCAGGTTCGACTACGACACTCAGGAGTATGCGTATCAGGAGGTCAAGCGGCTGCTGGATAGCGCGATCGTGCTCCTCAAGCGCACCGACGGCGCGGTCAATCAAGCCTACCTGGCCGTGGGAGACAAGATCTACAACGGCAACCGCACGCAATGGCTGAAGCTGGCGTACGGACTGCGTGCCCTGCACCTCAACCACTATTCCAACAAGCCGTCCCTCTACAACCGTGCCGCCGTGATCGCCGACGTCGATTCGTCGTTCACGAGCAACGCTGACGACGCGCTGGTCGGTTATCCGGGTACCAGCACCGATTTCCTCGACTACAACTTCTGGGGCCGCACCCGCAACAACATCACGCTCTACCGGCAGACGCAGTTCGTCGTAAATCTCATGAACGGCACTCAGTTCGGCGGCGCGGTCGACCCCCGCATGAGCCGCATGCTGGCGATCGACTCCGCAAATACGACGTACACCGGTATCGATATCAACGCCGTAACGACGGCGGCGCCCTTCGGCGCGCTGATGCCCATCCAGCAGCCGAGAAACTTCTTTGGCTACGTCGGGGGTGGCGGCTTGGGGCTGCCGGCCCGGTATCTGTTCGGCGACCGGTCGCGGATCCCCTTCATGACCTATGCCCAGCTCCAATTCATCAAGGCGGAAGCCGCGTTGCGGGATGGGCAGCCCGCCGTCGCCAGAACGGCGTACCTGAACGGCATCTCAGCCCATATCGATTTTGTGAACGCGCGCCACGTAGAAGCCGGGGCCACGACGGCGACGATCTCGGCCGCGGAGAAGACGGCGTTCCTCGCGGACACCGGCATCGCTCCCGCCACCGTGACCCTGTCGCACATCATGTCGCAGAAGTACATCGCGCAGTGGGCCTGGGGACACAACGAGCTGTGGCTGGACATGCGCCGCTATCACTACACGGATCTCGACGCAGTGAGCGGGACGCAGGTATTCCGCGGGTTCGCACCGCCCACCACGCTGTTCTCTCAGAACATCGGCAAAGTCGTCGAGCGCATCCGGCCGAGATTCAATTCCGAGTATGTCTGGAACATCGAAGCGTTGACGGTTATCGGCGGAAATCTTGAAGACTATCACACCAAGCCTCTCTGGATCACGGAACCGTGAACGCCATGAACAGATCTCGCATGCTCGCGGCGCTGCTCAGCGCCATCGTGCTGGCATCCTGTGAGAAGAACGCGGTCCAGGTGCTTCCCAGCGTGGAACTGCCAGGGGCGCGCATCAAGTTCTTCAACTTCGGTGTCGGTGCCCCGGGAGTAAACTTCTACGCCGATGAAACGAAGATGACGGCGATTCAGTCGGGGACGCAGACGGAAGCCACCACCGG
>DASYTD010000107.1:0-79861 GCA_036002655.1 Gemmatimonadales bacterium | reverse complement strand
TGTCGGTGCCGCGGCCGGGACGGCTCGACCCGACGACGATCTGGTCGCCATCACGCAGGCCCAGCGCGTCGAGATCGGTGTCGAACGCGGATCCTTGCCAGATCAGCTTCCCGTTCCGCTCGATGGTCACCTTGTTCGCCTTCGCGAATTCCGTCGTGCCGCCGGCGGCCATCAATGCGTCCGCGATCTGCGCGTCGGCGGGCACCGCATAAATGCCACCGTGCGTCACTTCGCCCTGAATGGAGAGCCGCAGCAACGGCTGCGCGCGCACCACGGCGTTCGTGCGGAAGCGGTTGACGTACTCCGTGAGCTTGGGCTCCAGCTCGGAGCGCAGCACGCCTTTCAGCGACAGCGCGCCGACCGTCGGCGGCGGCAGCATCAGATCGCCGCCGCTGCCGACGACGAACGTATCGGTGAGCGCCGCTTCGCCCTGAACCACGAGGGCAATGCGGTCGCCGCGCCGGAAGTCGCCTTCGGTCAGCCGGCTCTTGATCCGCAGCGCCAGGTTGGATGCGCCCGCGTTCTGCAACGCCGCCTGCAGCTCCGCACGCGTCGCGAGCGGCCTCTCGACGACCTTCCCGTCCTGGGCAGCCAGGGGCAGGGGCAGGACGACTACCAAGCACAAGCTCCAGAGCCTCGACATCCACGACCTCCTCATGTCCGACCTCCCAAAATGCTCGGCAACGCTTCTCTGGTAGGGCCTTCATCATCGACCAGCTCGTATTCAGCCGAGGAGTACATGTAGTAGCGGTACACGCCGCTCGAGCGCACGTCGTTCAGCACGGCGCCGATGACCCGCACCGGCAGGGCGTTCAGCACTTCCAGCTTGGTGGACGCGAGATTGATGTCCGACTGGCCCGTGCGCAGTACCAACATCAGGTTCTCGGTCAACGTCCCGAGCACGAGGGGATCGGCACCGGCGCCCAGGGGCGGGCTGTCCACGAGGACGACGTCGTACATCGAGCGCAGCTTGGCCATCAGATCGCGCATGGTCTGCGACAGCAACCGTTCGGGCGCGCGCTGCATTCGCGTCCCCGAGCTGAGGAATGTCAGCCCGGGATACGACGTCTGCCGCAGCGCCGCATCGAGCTGCACGCGACCCGCGACCACGTCGGTCAGTCCCGGCGTGGACGGCGTCTTGAGCGCTTTATGCTGCACGCCGCGGCGGGTGTCGCCATCGACCAGCAGCGTGCGGTAGCCGGCATCCGCGAACGACAGCGCCAGGTTCAGCGACACGAACGATTTCCCGTCGCCGATGCCGGGGCTCGTGATCGTGAGCGTCAGCGGGCCATCGCCGGCGTGCGCGTGCAGCACCCGCAGCCGCAAACCTCGCAGCGCCTCGATGACTTGCGCGGAACCGTCGCCGTTGGCACCGAGGCGCCAGCTGACGTGCGGGACCGCGCCGAGAATCTGCAGCTGCATCCGCCCGGTGATCTGCTCCGGATAGCGGACCTTGGGATCCATCTTGTCCTTGAGCGTTACGCCCATCACCGCCACGCCGAAGCTGGCCAGCGCGGCGAGCAGAATCAGCAGCGGACCGTAGTCGCTCGCGGGCCGCCGCGGTTCCACGGCGGGATCGAGCACCCGCACGTCGGGCAAAGCGCTGATCAGGCCGAGCTTCGCCGTCTCGTATTCCCTGTCCACGCTGGTGAACTGGTCTGCTGCCATCCGCTGCTGGCGTACCAGCTGATCCTGCTCCAGCGCCAGGTTCGGCGCCGCGCGCAGTCTCCCCACCGCGGTGTCGGCGCGACCCTGGGTCGTGGCCACGACTTCGCCGAGGTCTTGCGCCAGCATGCGCGCCAACGACGGGATTTGCTGGTGTTCGAGCTGCGAGACCTCGGATTGCAGCTGCCTCACGGGCGCGGCTTCCTCGGTGTAATTCAGCCGCAGCGCGCGCAAGTCGGCCTGCTTCTTTCCGAGATCCAGGAGCGCGGCTTGCATGTACGGGGACTTCTGCACGGATGGGAGACTGTTCCACAGCTCGACCGAGACCGAGCCGGTCGCGGCACGAGACGCGAACTGATTGAGCAGGTTGCGGTCGCGCCGCCGCTGCTCGATGTCGTTGCGCAGCTCTGAGGCGAGCCCGGATCCCTCGACGGCCAGGCTCCCACTCGGCGTCTGGGTGACCATCGGCCGGTCGGCGGTGCGCACGCGGAACGAGCGCAGCGCCTCATCCGCCTGGGAAAGGTTCTCTTTGGCATGGTCGTACTGCTCGCTCAGCGCCGTCGTGAGCTCCTGGAACTTGCGCCGTTTCATGTCCGTCTCGACGGCCACGATACGCTCGCTGATGGCGTTCAGCGTCGCCGCCGCACCGGCCGCGCTCGATGACTTGAGCTGGAGGCGCAGGAAATTGCCGGCGGGATCGAGGCGTGCTTTGATGTCTTGAGCGAGCGTCGCCGATGCGTCAGGAATGGCCTTCACGGTGAAGGTGATCGTTCCCGATTTGAGCCCGGTGGGCGTCCAGTCGAAGCCCAGATTTTCCCCGACCGGCTGCCCGGCCCGCCCCCGCTGCACGACAGTGCCGTCCTCCATCTCCAGCCGGAAGGCACGTCCGGCCTTGTCCATCACTAAGCGATATGTCCCCGGAACGACCTTGTCGCCGACGTCAAACGACGTGAGGGCGGCGGAATCGTTGGGGGTTGCGGGCTGCAGGAAAAGACGGCGCTGTTTGACGACGGTGTCGAGCACCGCGTTCGAGGTCACCAGCTCCACCCAGCCGCGCGAGTCGAGCAGTTGGTCGGACTGCACGCCCCGGTCGCGCCCGACGGCGACGTCGACCCAGAGGATCGCTTTCGCCGTGTAGCGGGGATCGAGGAACCGCGTCGCCACGACACCGGCGAGAGTGCCCACCACCGTGATGGCGAGCACGAGCCACTTGTGCCGCATCACGGAATTCAGATAGCGCTGGAAATCGCTCTGCTCCGGGGGTGGTGGCGGCGGCGCCCCGGCCAGACTCTTCAGTCGAATCGTATCGAGAGCCATTTCGCCCCCGCCCTCTCCGTTCCCTCCCGCTCGTAGGACGGGAACGCGCGCTCGTTCTGATTGCGATCCTGACATCTCGGGTAGCTTCCTAGGCTCCATGCAGACCGCCCTGACGCAAGCTCAGTGCCGCACTAACCCCGCGGAGCGCCGAGCCTTGCGCCCTGTTGCGTAGCGTGCGCCGCTGCGGCGCGCTTCGTCCTGGGGCGTTCCGCTGCCCCACGTGAGCGGCACCGCGCACAAGCGCTTCGAGCACAGAAGGTGCATTAGGGCGCGACATGTTGATGGAGGTTTTGTCGCGTCTGCGCCCCTACCGGCGCGCCCTGTCCGTCGCGGGACACCTGCTGCTCGTGTCCTTCGCCTACCTCACCGCGTACGCGTTGCGCTTCGACTTTCAGATCCCACCCGAGCAGCTCCGCCGCTATGCAGAAACCCTGCCCTATCTCCTGGTCCTGCGCGCCGTGCTGTTCCGTCACTTCGGCCTGTTCCGCGGCTACTGGCACCTCGTCGGCGTCCGTGACCTGCGGCAGCTGATCGCCGCCGTCACGCTAAGCTCCCTCGGCTTTGTCGCGCTGCTGCTGTTCCTGGGACGCATGGGCACGATGCCGCTCGTCGTTCCCATGCTCGACTGGCTCATCATGATCATGCTCGCCGGCGGCATCCGCTTCGTGGCGCGCTGGATCAAGGAAGAGCCGTTCCGCCGTCCCAGCCGCGGACAACGCACCCTGCTCCGCTGGATTAAGGAAGAGCCGCTGCGCCGCCGTCCACGGCGCGGGCGTCCCGCAATCATCATCGGCGCCGGGGTGGCGGGGGAGCGGCTGCTCCGCCAGCTGCAGCACGACCCGCGGCACCCGTTGAACGTCGTCGGTTTGGTGGATGACGATGCCAACAAGCACGGCCGGACGCTGCATGGCGTCTCCGTGCTCGGCGGATCGGACGACCTGCGGCGCTTCGTCGCGATTCATCACGCACAGCAGATCGTCATCGCCATTCCATCGGCATCGCCCGAGCAGCTGCGCGCCCTCGTCGCGCGCGCCGCGGAGACCGGCGTCGTCGTCAAAATCCTGCCGCCGCAGCTGGACTTGCTGTCGCCCGACGAGCCGCAAATCAATCAGGTCCGCGACGTCCAGGTCGAAGACTTGCTCGGCCGGCCGCCCGTGCAGCTCGAAATGAAAGACGTCGCGCCGGAGCTCGCCGGGAAGGTCATTCTCGTGACGGGCGCGGGCGGCTCGATCGGCTCGGAGCTGGTGCGGCAGATCGCGCGCTTCAATCCGCGCCGGCTGTTGCTGCTCGATCGCGCCGAGAGCCCGCTCTACTACATCCATCACGAAGTCTCGGAAGCGCATCCGGCCATCGACGTGGTGCCCGTCCTGGGGAGTGTCACCAATGCCGCCCGGTTGGACCGCATGTTCGAGAGCTACCGCCCCGATTGCGTCTTCCACGCGGCCGCGTACAAGCACGTGCCGATGCTCGAGTGGAACATGATCGAAGGCGTTTGGAACAACGTGGTCGGTACGCTCCGCCTGGCGCAGTCGGCCGCGCGCGCCGGCACCCGGACGTTCGTGCTCATCTCCACCGACAAAGCCGTCAACCCACTGAGTATTCTCGGCGCGACCAAGCGCGTCGCCGAGCACATCGTGCGCGAGCTGCCGTCACTGCGCGCGTCGGACACGGACTTCCGCGTGGTGCGGTTCGGCAATGTGCTGGGCTCGGACGGCAGCGTGGTTCCGCTCTTCAAGAAGCAGATCGCCGCGGGCGGCCCCGTCACGGTCACCCACCCCGAGATGAAGCGTTTCCTGATGACGATTCCGGAAGCGGCGCAGCTCGTCCTCGAGGCGGCGGCGCTGCCGGAGGCGGCGGGCCGCATCGCTGTGCTCGAGATGGGCACCCAGGTGCGCATCCTGGAGCTGGCGGAACAGCTCATCCGCCTGTCGGGACTGGTCCCGTATCACGACGTGCAGATCGTGTTCACCGGACTGCGGCCGGGCGAGAAGCTCGAAGAGGAGCTGGTCGCGCCCAGCGAGACGCTGGCACAGACGTCCGTGGAGAAGATCCGTGTCGTCGCGGGCAATGGCGGCGGCGGCGCAACCCTGGCGCGCCAGCTCCGCTCGCTGATCGCGGTGACCGGGCAGGGCGATGAGCGCTCGATGGTGCGCGCCCTATCGTCCATCGTCACCGAGTACCAGCCGGAACGCCTCGAGCTCGTGGGCCCCCCCCCTCCTCCGCCACCGCGGCGCAATGGCAGCGGCGGACCCCTGCGGAGCCGTCACACCAATGGCAACGGCGGCGCGTCGCGTCGCCGTGGCATCACTCGCCGCCCAGCGGTCGTTGATGAGCTGGCGCTCGACCCCGAAACGACGCCCGTGCCTCCAAGCGGTGGCGCGGTCGCGGGGGAAGGGAGCGAGCCATGACGGATACCGTTGCGCGCTCCGCGCGCCGGGACTTCCTCCCGTTCAATCCGCCGCTCGTCGGGGAGGAAGAGATTCGGGAAGTCGTGGATACCCTGCGCTCGCCCTGGATCACCACCGGTCCCAAGACGCGGCGCTTCGAGGAAGAATTCTCCGCCTTCGTGCGTGCCCCGGGCGCGCTCGCGCTCAACTCGTGCACGGCGGCAATGCATACCGCGCTCGCCTGTCTCGAGATCGGCCCGGGCGACGAAGTGATCACGACGCCGATGACGTTTACCGCCACCGTCAACGTCATCGAGCACGTGGGTGCCCGGCCCATCCTGGTGGACGTCGAGCCGGACACGCTGAACATCGATCCGCAGCGCGTCGCCGCGGCGATCTCACCGCGCACGCGGGCGTTGCTGCCGGTGCATTACGCCGGCCATCCCGCGGAATGCGACGTCCTGGAAGCCCTGGCGCGCACGCATCACCTCGCGCTGCTCGAAGACGCCGCGCACGCGCTGCCGGCGAGCTTCCGGGGCCGGCCGATCGGCTCCGGTCCCAACCCGGTCGCGTTCAGCTTTTACGCGACGAAGAACCTGACGACCGCCGAAGGCGGGGCGCTCACGGCGGACAGCGAGTTCCTGGACCGCGCGCGCATCATGGCGCTGCACGGGATGAGCCGGGATGCGTGGCAGCGCTACGACCAGGGCGGGAGCTGGCGCTATGAAGTGGTGGCGCCCGGCTTCAAGTACAACCTGACCGACGTCGCGGCGGCGATCGGCCTGTGGCAGCTGCGGAAGCAGGAGCGGTTCCACCGCCGCCGCATGGAGATCGTCGAAGCCTACACGCTCGCCTTCGGCGCCGAGGAGGCGCTCGAGCCGCCGGTGTGCCGCGCGCACGTCGACCATGCCTGGCATCTCTACGTGCTGCGCCTCCGTCCCGAGCTGCTGCGCATCGGGCGGGATCGGTTCATCGACGAGCTCACGAAGCGCAACATCGGGACGTCGGTGCACTTCATCCCGATCCATCTCCACCCCTACTACCGCAAGAAGTACGGCTACGTCCCGACCGATTTCCCCGTGGCGTACGCGAACTTCGAGCGGTTGCTGAGTCTGCCGCTGCATCCCGGGCTGAGCGATCAAGACGTCTCCGACGTGATCGACGCGGTCCTCGACGTAGTGCAGACCTATCGCCGGTGACGTCCGAGCAGGAAGCCGTGCGGTTCGCGTGGGTGGGATTTCACGCCGAAGGGCTGGCGGCGCTGCAGGCGTTGCTCGCCGCCGGCGCGCCCATCGCCGCGGTGTTGACCCTGAGCCCCTCGCTCGCGGCGAAGCGCAGTGGCGGCGTGGACTACGCGCCCGTGTGCTCCCAGTACGGCGTGCCGCTCCACCACATCGCCGGCATCAACGAGCCTCAAGCGTTCCACATCCTCGAAGCGTTGCAGCCCGACGTGATCTTCGTCATCGGCTGGCATCAGATCGTGCGGCCGCCCGTGATGCGGCTCGCGCGGCGGGGCTTGATCGGCGCGCACGCGTCCGTTTTGCCGCACAACCGCGGCAGCGCGCCGATCAACTGGGCGATCATCCGGGGCGAGCGTGAGACGGGCAACACGCTGATGTGGCTCGCCGAAGGCGTGGACGAGGGCGACATCATCGCGCAGCGCGCGTTTCCGATCACGCCCTACGACACGTGCGCCACGCTGTACGCGCAGGTGGCCGCCAGCAATCGCGAGATGCTGCTCGAAGTCCTGCCGCAGCTGATGGCGGGAGAGCGTCCCGGACGTCCGCAAGCGCGCGGCGACGAGCCCGTCCTCCGGCGGCGCCGCCCGGCCGACGGCCGCATCACGTGGGACTGTCCCGCCGAGAGGGTCTACGACTTCGTGCGCGCGTTGGCGCGTCCCTACCCCGGCGCCTTCAGCTCACTCGACGGCAAGCAGTGGTGGATCTGGGAGGCGGCGCTGCTGCCCGATCGCGCGCCCGTCGCCGGTGCGCCGGGTGAAGTGCTCGGCCCGGTGCTCAGTCCCGCGCAATCGGCCTGCGGGCAGCTCGTCGCCTGCGGCTCCGGGGGGGGCGCCCTGATCCTGCTCGAGGTGGAGGACGACGCGGGCACGCGCCTGCGCGGTCAGGCGCTGAGCGAGCAGCAGTGGACTGGTAAGCGCTGGGGTCAGGAAGTGGAGGTCGTCACCCATGAATAGGCGCGTACTCGTTATCGCGGCCCATCCGGACGACGAACTGCTCGGCTGCGGCGGTACCGTCGCCTTACACACCGAGGCCGGTGACGAAGTCACGTCGGTGATCGTGTGCGAAGGCGAGTCGCTGCGTTACGGCCTACAAGGCGTCGGCCAGCCCGAGCACATCCGCCGCGCGGCGGAGACACTCGGCGTGCGCGACGTGCGGCCGCTCGGTTTCCCCGATCAGCGGCTCGACACCATGCCGCTCACGGAGATCATCACGCCGCTCGACGCGATCGTCAAAGCAGTCCAGCCGCAGGTCGTGTATTGCCAGTTCGGCGGCGACATCAATCGCGATCACCAGCTGCTGTTTCAAGCCATCCTCGTCGCGACGCGGCCGACGGCCTGCTGGGTGCAAGCGGTCTACGCCTTCGACACCGCGAGCAGCACGGAGTGGGCGTTCCCCCGCACGTTCAGCGCCGACACGTGGGTCGATATCTCCGCGACCCTCGAGATCAAGCTCGCCGCCATGGCCTGCTATACCAGCGAAGTCCGTCCCTATCCGCATCCGCGCTCGATCGACGCGCTGCGCTACCGGGCGCACGCCTGGGGCAATCAGCAATGTCTCGAGGCCGCGGAAGCCTTCATGACCGTTCGCCGCACGCTGCATCATGGCAAAACGCCTGTTTGACGTGGTGTGCGCCGCCGTGGCGCTCGTGCTGACCGCGCCGCTCATCGGCTTCGCCGCCATCGGCATCAAGCTGACCGATCCCGGCCCCGTCTTCTACCGGGCGCGGCGCGTCGGCTATCTCGGCCGCGAGTTCACGATGCTGAAACTGCGGACTATGAAGGTTGGTGGAGGATCTGGAGGATCTGAAAGAAGTGGACCGGTCATTACCGGCCTGAACGACAACCGCGTCTCCACCATCGGGAAGATCCTGCGGCGCACCAAGATCGACGAGCTGCCGCAGCTCTTCAACGTGCTGCGCGGCGACATGGCGATCGTCGGCCCCCGGCCCGAGGACCCCGCGATTGTGCGGGCGCATTACTCCTCCGCCGACCTCGAAACGCTGGGCGTGCGTCCCGGTCTCGCGAGTCCGGGCAGCATCTACCAGTACGCCTCCGGCGATCACTTGCTGACGGGCGACGATCCGGAAGCGCGCTACGTGGACCGGCTGCTGAAGACCAAGCTCGCGCTCGACCGCGTCTACATCCGGCACGCCTCCCTGCATCGCGATTTCGCGATCATCGGACGGACGCTGTGGGCGATCGGCGCGATGGCGATCGGCAAGCGGAAGTTCGCGCACCCACCCGAGATGCCCGCCGCACAGCGGTTGCTTGCACAGGACGAATCATGAGCGGCATGCGAGTCCGCGAAGCAACTGTAGCAGAGCTCGGCGAGTGGGATGCCATTGTTCGCCGCTTCCCGAATCACCGCTTGCCTCACACCCGGGCATGGCTCGACGCGCTGGTGGCCAACAACTGCGGCCGCCCGCTCTTCCTGCTGCTCGAGGATGAGAGCGGGATCGTCGGCGCCTTCCCCGGCCTGCTCGTGAAGGTCGGGCGCTGGCGGCTGTTCGGCTCGCCGCTCGCGGGTTGGCAGACCGTCAGTCTCGGTCCCGCCTACGATCCGGCGCGGTTCGACACCGCGGTGTTCGCGCAGACCATCGTCGCATACCTCGAGCGCGAGCACGACGTGGATCACGTCGAGCTGCTGCACCTTGGGCTGGACGCGGACGGGATGCGGGCGGCGGGATTCGAGGGCGAGCAGGTGCCGACGTATCGGGCCACCCTCTTCCCCGGTGACGAAGCCCGCACGTTCAAGCAACTCAAGGACAGCGCGAAACGCAACGTGAAACGCGCGCGGCGGCTCGGACTCGTGGTGCGGTTCGAGGACGACGAGCGGTTCGTGGACGAGCACTACTCGCAGGTCCAGGAAGTGTACCGGCGCGGCGGGTACACCGTGCCCTTCAGCAAGCAGCACGTCCTCGAGTTTTTCCGGCGGCTCAAGCACAGCGGCAATCTGATCGCCGTCTCGGTCTATTTGCCCGGCGGCCGGATCAGCATCGCCACGGGGATCTTCACGGTCGAAGGCACGGAGCTGCTGCTGTGGATGTGGGCGCACCGCGGGCACTACCGCTGGTACCGCCCCAGCGAGCTGATGACGTGGGCCGTGATGGAACAGGCGATTCAGCGCGGCTGCACGACGTTCGACTTCATGGGCCGCGGGCCGTTCAAGGCCAAGTTCGGCGCCACGCTCGACGAGACGAAGATTCGCTGGCTGCGGGGCCGCCACCGCTGGCTGATGAAGGCGCGCAAGGTCGCCAAGACGGCGTTCTACTGGCAGCAAGGCGCGATCGGCCGCACGTCGCGGCTGACGCGGCAAGGCCTGTCCTGGATTGCGCGTGGGGGCCGTTCGGCGCACCCCACGCGTCCGCCCGCGTGCGTGCTCGGTGACATCGACCTCGTACGAGCCTTGGGAGTCGCGCGCATCCCGTCCACCGTCCTCGCTCCGCCGGGCGCGCCCGTCCGCTACTCGCGTCATACGCGCGGGGCGTTCCCGTGGCACAACGCCTGGGAGCGTCCCGAGGAGCTCGTGGATGCGCTGGTCCGCTTCGGCCAGGCGCAGCCCGAGCCGCCGGTGCTGTTCTATCAGGAAGATCGCACGCTGCTGCTCGTCTCGCGCTACCGCGATCGGTTGCGCGAGGGTTTCCGGTTCGTCGTGCCCGACGCCGAGCTCGTCGAGCAGCTCGT
This sequence comes from Gemmatimonadales bacterium, assembly GCA_036002655.1. Classification (GTDB taxonomy): domain Bacteria; phylum Gemmatimonadota; class Gemmatimonadetes; order Gemmatimonadales; family GWC2-71-9; genus 20CM-2-65-7. The sequence continues at coordinate 69,568 of DASYTD010000107.1, read as the reverse complement.
GGACAAGGCCCGTTTTTCAGAGCTCGCGGCGCGCGTCGATCTGCCGGTGCCGCCCGCGCGGATGCTTTCGCCCGACGAGCATCCGGGGGGGCCCGCTGATCTCGGCCTCGCCTTCCCGATCGTTGTGAAACCGATCACGCGGATTCCGGAACGTTGGGAGCCGGTCGCGGGACCCGGCAAGGCAACGGCGCTCGCGAGTCAGACCGAGCTGCGCGCGCTCTGGCCAAAAATTGCAGCAGCCAATCTTCCGATCCTCGCGCAAGAGCTCGTTCCCGGGCCCGAGACTTGCGTAGAGAGCTACCACGCGTACGTGGACGAGCGCGGTCATGTCGTCGGGGAGTTCGCCGGCAAGAAAATCCGTACCTGGCCGCTCTCCTACGGCGACAGCACAGCGCTCGAGACCAGTGATGCGGCGGATGTGCTGAAGTTGGGCCGGACGCTGCTGCAGCGATTGAAGTTCCGCGGCGTTGCGAAGTTCGACTTCAAGCGCGGTCCGGATGGACGCCTCCATCTGCTCGAAGTGAACCCGCGCTTCAATCTGTGGCATCACCTGGGCGCCGTCGCCGGCGTGAATCTGCCGGCGTTGGTCTACGGCGATTTGGTCGGGTGGACGCGTCCAGCGGTTCCAGCGGCGCGTGCGGGGCTGCGCTGGTGCAAGCCCTGGAAGGATGCGGCCGCCGCCCGCGCGGCCGATGTGTCGCTCATCAGGTGGCTGCCGTGGATGCTGCAGTGCGAAGCCAAGAGCGGCATGGCTTGGGATGATCCGTTCCCGCTGTTCGGCGCGATGGCACACCGGGGGTTGAGCGCGCTGACGCGAGTGATACGGCGGACGAAAGAACCCCCGCTGACGCTCAATCCCGCGTCGAGGAGTGATGTATGAGACCTGCCATGATGTTGCTGCTGCGCGCCCTGGTGATTCTCGGCGCCGTCCTCGCGGTCATCTCGTGCAGGAATCCGTTCGCGGCGCCGTCCGAGTCGAGTGACGCGGGCGCGCTGAGCTCGGCGGGTCCCGAATCCTGTACCACGCTGACCTTGTCGCATTCGTGGGGGAACGTGCCGGCTGCCGGCGGCACGATGTCCAACTCCGGCACCGGCTCCTGCTTGTAACGCATTCACGTCCTACTACTCAAGGAGAGATGTATGAAGGTCACATCACGCTTCATGATTCGCGCCGCGCTCGTGCTCAGTGCCGGCGGCGCACTCGGCGCCTTCGGCGCGTGTAAGGACAACTCGGCAGGGCCGACTCCGCCGCCGCCACCGCCGCCCCCGCCGATCGCCGCGCCAACCGCCTTGGCCGCGACAACGACGGGTGCCACGTCGGTCGCGCTCGGCTGGACGGACAACGCCAACAATGAGACCGGCTTCCGCCTCGAACGCTGCTCCGGCGCGGGCTGCACGAACTTCGCGCAGGTCGGCACGAACCTGGCGGCCAACGCCGTCACGTTCACCGATGAAGGGCTCACGGCCAGCACGGCGTACAGCTATCGGATCCGGGCATTCAACGCGACCGACACGTCGGCGTTCAGCAACACGCTCAACGTGACGACGACGGCAGTCACTGCTAGCCCGTCGTTCACGATGGCGGGCGCTGGTGAGATCAGTACCTGCAACAGTAACGCGGGACCGGTCGCAACCTCGCTGCTCGTCAAAAACATTCTGGCGGCGGACACGAGCGCCATCGCGTTCACCGTGGGGAACAACCTGGCCGACATGACTCCTGGCAGCACGTTCCAAAGCTGCTTTGTGGGCAAAGGCTGGGATGATTTCCGATCGAAGACCTGGTACGCGATTGGGACCGGCGATTTCGGCACGGATCGCGGACCGGATGGGGTCTATGGCTACCTCGGCGATCGGACCGGCCCGGCGCATAAGGGTTGGTTCTCGTTCGACAAAGGCAGCTGGCACGTCGTCGTGTTGAACACGTCTGACTGGGAGCATGGCAGCAGCTGGACGTTCGGTATCGATCCTCAGCTGAACCGTGTGCCGTCCGAGCAGGTGGATTGGTTGACCGCGGACCTCGCGGCTACCACGAAGCCCTGCATCGCGGTGATCTCGTGGGAGCGTCGTCTCTACACGACGAGCGGCGGCGGGCTGGGTCGCAACAGCAACATGCTGCCCATGGGGAACATCATGCACGACTTTGGCGTGGACGTGTTGATCAGCGCCAAGGACAAGCTGTACGCCCGCTTTGCGAAGGCCAATCCGACCGATGGCTCGCCGGACGCCACGCGTGGTTTGCGGCAGTTCATCGTTGGCACCGGTGGTCGGACATTGGATTCGGAGACGCCGCCTCCGGGCCCGACCCTGCGTGAAGCTGAAATTCGCCAGTGGGGCGTGCTCAAGCTGACGATGGCCGAAAACAGCTACAGCTGGGAATTCATCAGCACCGTTCCTGGCGGGGCCACGGATACCGGCACCGCGCAGTGCAACCAGTAACAGCAACGAGGACCGGAGACTCCGATGGTGAGATTCGTCGCACGCATGCCGATGCTGGCGCTTCAAGCGCTGGTCATCGGCTGCGGGAGCGGATCGCACCAGCCGGAGCCTCCGGCCGCGGTGCCTCCTTCAATCCCATCCACTCCTGGCCCCAAGGCGGAGCCTCAGACCGCCCCCCGGGATTCAGGCGGCGGGACTGGGACGTATCCCTCACAGTCCGCACCGATCGCGGCACTATGACTGCGCGCGCGATCGGGCGGCTGCTGGGCTTTCTATTTTTGTTGGTTGCGTCAGCGTGTGGCGGCGGCACCAGCGGTCCCGGCAACGGCCCGGTAGTCAACGCCGGTCCGGACGGCAGCGTGCCGGTGGGCGCGACGTATGCCTTGCCCGCGACGTTCAGCGACACGAGCAATCGCTCACCCTGGAGCTACGACGTCAACTGGGGTGACGGCGCCAGCTCGACCGGCAGCAAGAGCAGCGCGGGCGCGATCAGCGAAACGCACGCGTACGCGGCGGAAGGCACCTACCGCGTCAGCGTGACCGTCACGAACCAAAGCGGCGAAAGCGGCAGCGGCTCGTTCACCTTGACGGCGACGGCCCCCGTCATTCTCGCCGCCGGCGATATCGGCGACTGCACGCGGTCGAGCGACGACGCCACCGGCGCGCTGCTCGACAATCTGGCCGGCATCGTGATGCCGCTGGGCGACAATGCGTATCTCAGCGGGACGCCCACTGAATACAGCGACTGCTACGGTCCCGCGTGGGGACGCCAGAAGGCGCGCACTCGTCCCGTGGCGGGCAACCACGACTACTACACGACGGACGCGGCCGGCTATTTCGGCTACTTCGGCGCGAGCGCCGGCGATCCGGCAAAAGGTTATTACAGCTTCACGCTGGGCAACTGGTTCGTGATCGTGCTCAACACGGGCACCGAACACCCAGCCGACTACGCGGCGGGCTCCGCGCAGGAGACATGGCTCCGCAACGAGCTCGCCACCCATTCGCAGCAGTGCGTCCTCGCCATGTGGCATCACCCACGGTTCTCGACGGTCGCTGAACGGCCCGCGATCCGGCCCGAGGTGAAGTCGCTGTGGGACGCGCTGTACCACTATGGCGCCGATCTCGTCCTCAACGGCCACGATCACGCGTATCAGCGCTACGCCCCGCAGACGTCCGATGGCGTCGCGGATGCGAGCTTCGGGATCCGCCAGATCGCGGTCGGCACGGGCGGCGGCGAAGGATTGTACGCGTTCATGCCCATTCCGCCGGGAGCCAATCTGGAAGTCCGCAACAACGACACGTACGGCGTTTTGAAAGTCACGCTTCGCGCCGCTGGTTATGACTGGCAATTCATCCCCGCCAGCGGTGGAGCATTCACCGATTCAGGGTCTGGAACTTGCCACGGGAGACCGACGTGAAGTCGCGTTTTGAATACCTGATTTTGTTGGGGGCTGTTGCACTGGCGTGCAAAGCGGCCAGTGACCCGTCACCGCCCTCGCCGCCGCCCCCGCCTCCCAATCATCCGCCGGTGGCCGTCGTCGGTGGTCCGTATACGTCGTCGGACGGCGTTGTGAATTTCGACGGCAGCGCCTCATCCGATGCCGACGGCGACGCGCTCACGTTTGCCTGGAATTTCGGCGACGGCGGGAGCAGCAGCGCCATGAAGCCGAGTCACACCTACGCGGCGGACGGCGACTACAACGTGTCCCTGACCGTCACCGACTCGCAGGGTGCCAAGAGCGCCGCGTCCACCACGACGGCGGACGTTACGCTGCCCGCGCCGAGCATCGCGTTCATGGGCGCCAGCAATATCGCCTCGTGCGGCTCGAATAACGACGAGCGGACCGCGGAGCTGCTCGACGCGGTCCCCAGCGCCGTGGTCTTTACCATCGGGGATAACGCGTTTCCTGACGGTTCCGACTCCGACTACGTGGATTGCTACGGCCCGACGTGGGGGCGCGAAAAGGCGCGGACCCACCCCACGCTCGGAAATCACGAGTATTTCCTCGGCAACGCAGACGGCGCGTTCGACTATTTCGGGGCTGCGATCGGACCGCGCGGCAAGGGCTATTACAGCTACGATCTCGGCGCCTCGTGGCACGTCATCGTGCTCAACGACAACACGGAATACATCTCGTTGGCGCCCGGCTCGGAGCAATACGAGTGGCTCACGGCGGACCTCGCGGCGAACACGAAGCCCTGCACGATCGCCATGTGGCACGTGCCGCTGTTCCAGTCGTCCAACTCCAATGGCTACACGTCGAATCCCGAACGGAAGATCCTCTGGACCGTTTTGTATGCGGCCGCGGTGGATATCGTCCTCAACGGCCAGCCACATCACTACGAGCGGCTCAAGCCGATGACGCCCGAGGGCGTCGTAGACGACGCGCATGGGATCCGGTCGTTCACTGTTGGGGTGGGCGGTGAGAGCACGCTGATGCCCACCGTCGCGATTCACCCGAACAGCGAAAGCCGCGGCGACACGTTTGGCGTCCTGAAGCTGACCCTGAAGGCCGGTAGCTACGACTGGGCGTTCGTACCGATCGCCGGTGCCTCGTTCAGCGACTCGGGGTCCGGGTCGTGTCATTGAGCATGCTGCCGACCGCCACACCGCCCCGCCCCGGTGCGACGATGCCGGCGCCGTTGGTCGCGCGGCTCGGCGCGGCACTGGCGAACCGTGGCGTCTCCTACTGTCAGTGGAAGGGCCACGGCAAACGCGAGCGCTGGGAGAGCGGCCGCGGCGACATCGACCTGCTCGTCGAGAGCGGGTCATGGTCCGACTTCGCCGCTGCGGTCGCGGGTTTGGGCTTCAAGCTGGCGCTGCCGCCGTCCGGTCGAGAAGCGGCCGGGATCGTGCACTGCTTCGGTCTCGACGAACGCACCGGCCAGCTGATCCATCTGCATGTCTATCAGCGGCTCGTGATCGGCTTGCCGTGGCGGACGCATTATCGGTTGCCGCTGGAGCGGGCGCTGCTCGAATCCTCGCAATCGAGGGGCGGCACCGCCGCGGTATTCAAAACAGCGGCTCCGGAGCTCGAACTGATCGTCGCCATTCTGCGGCTGTCGTTGCGCCACATGCTGCGCGACTCGCTGCGCCGGACATCGCCGCGCTGGCTCGACGGCGCGTTGAACGAGATCGATCGGCTCGAGGAGCAGGCCGCTCCCGAGCACGTCGACGCGGCGCTGCGCCGGCATCTGCCCGAGGTCAGCCTGTCGCTGTTCTCGAAGTGCCGCGCCTCGCTCCAGTCCGGCTGCCCCGCATGGCGCCGGGTCGCCATCCGGATCGCGCTGGCCCGCGCCTTGTCCGCGCACGCGAGCCGGCCGGCGGTGTTCGGCGTGGCGGAGCGGATCTGGCGTCGCATTCGCCCCACCGGCCAGCGGCTCGCCAGCGGCGGCTCGGTGGTCGCGCTGCTCGGCGGAGACGGCTCGGGCAAATCCACGTGTGCCGACGCACTCGAAGCCTGGCTCGAGTCATCGATCGCCACGTTGCACCTCCATCTCGGCCGCCCCACGCGCAGCCTGGCGACGCTCGTCGTCGGCGGCGCGCTGCAGCTGCTGCGGCGCCTCGGTGCCTCGTCCAACACGATCGCGCACTTGGAGCTGCTGCGGTGCGGATGTACCGCGCGCGACCGGTACGCGCTGTATCGCCGCGCTCACCGCTTCGCTACCGGCGGTGGCATCGCCATCTGTGAGCGCTACCCGCTTCCCGAGAGTTGGGCGCTGGCCGGCCCGAGCGAAGTCCAGGGCCACGCCCTCGGCGCGCAATCCGGGTTCGCAACCGCTCTGCGGAAATGGGAGCGGCGGTTCTACGAGCGCATGGCCGCGCCCGATGTCGTCTTCTTGCTGCGCCTCGATGCGGAGACCGCCGTCAGCCGCAAGCCGACGGAGCCGGCGGATTACGTCCGCGAGCGCGCCCGTCTGACTGCCGAGACCGATTGGAGCCGTAGCGGGGCGCGCATCGTGGATGCCGCGCAGCCGTTGCCACAGGTCGTCGCCTCGCTCAAAGCGGAGCTCTGGAGCACGCTGTGAGCAGAGCCAGAGCCGTCGTTGTGGAGCTGGTCGGACCGGCCGGCGCGGGGAAGACCACGCTTGCCCAGGGGGTCAGTGCGGCGGACTCCACGGTGCGGTCGGGCTTGAGCTTGTGGGGACTACCGCGGCGCCGGCTGATGCAAAGCGCCATCGCGCTGTTGCCGACCATTCTCGGCGCGGGAATCAATCGCTCGCCGCTCAGCGCGGGCGAAATCGCCCAAATGGTCCGGCTCGGCGCGCTGCGCCGCGTCGTGGAGGCCGAGGCCGTTCGGCACCGCGTCATCATCCTGGACGAAGGACCGGTGTTCGCCTTGAGCTGGCTCGAAGTGTTTTTCTCCCGCAAGGGAGATCACGTTCCCGCATCCTGGCGCCGCCGCGTCATCGCCGAATGGGCGACGCTGCTCGACGTCGTCGTGTTCATCGATGCATCGGACATCACGCTGGCCAACCGGATTCGCGAGCGCGAGAAACCCCACATGGTGAAACACCTGCCCGATGCCGAGATCCTCGGCTTCGCGGCGGGATTCCGGCGCGCGTTCGAGCGAGCCATCGGCGAGCTCTCGCAGGCCGGCCACGTCGTGGTGGACACGTTGAGCACCGAGTCCGACCCTGTTGACGAAAACACCGCGCGCCTGATGGCCAGGCTGACGAAGCGCCGCAATGGGCACTGACGCCGGCTTCGCCGCTCCCCTTGCCGCTGAGCCAGTACGCCGCCCAGCCACGCTGACGCGCCGTGCCTCATTGACGGCGGTCGCCTCGCTGCTCGACTACAGCGTGAAGGCGATCGTGCAACTCATCATCACGCCCATTCTCGTGGGCGGGTTGGGACGCTCGCTCTACGGCATGTGGGAAATGCTGGGGCGCCTGATCGGGTACATGGCTGCCGCCGATGGCCGGCCGACCGAGGCACTGCGGCTGGTGATCGCGCAGCAGCAGGGAGCCGATGATGCCGTAAAGCGCCGCAGTGTAGGCGCCGCGCTGGCCGTCTGGATCCTGATGCTGCCCCTGGTGGCCGTCGTAGGCGGCGCGCTCGCGTGGCTCGCACCGTCCATCACACACGCACCGGAAGCCAGCCGCACCGCGGTGCGCCTCACCTGCGCGCTACTGGTCGTGAGCTTCATCTTCACCGGCCTCGCCGCGGTCCCCGAGTCCGTGCTCCGCGGCATGAACCTCGGTTACAAGCGCATGGGGCTGCAGGCCGCCCTCAGCATCATCGTGGGTGCCCTCGCCGCGTGGGTCGTGAAAGCGGGCTTTGGGTTGCCGGGCATGGGCGCCTCGCAGATCGCGCGCGCGTTCATCACCGGCGTCGTGTTCTGGGTGCTGGTTCGCAAGTACGTCCCGTGGTTCCGTGTTGGGAAACCGACCCGCGACGCCATCAAGAGCCTCTTCGGCATGAGCGTCTGGCTCTCGGCCGGCGACCTCGTCGCCAAGCTGCTGCTGGCGAGCGACGTGCTCATTCTCGGATGGATCATCTCTCCCGCGGCGGTCACGACCTACGTCCTGACGGGCTATGCCGCGCGCACGGGGCTTGGGGTTTTTGTGTTTACGGCCGGCGCCGCCATGCCGGGCCTGGGCGGGGTGCTGGGCGAGAGAAAATTCGCCAGCGCCGTGAAGATCCGTCACGAGCTGCGCATGCTCACGTGGCTGTTCACGACGGTCATCGGCGCCACGATCCTCGTGTGGAACCACTCGTTCTTGCACCTCTGGGTTGGCTCGCGAAATTACGCAGGGCCCTGGGTGGACCTGCTCATCGTCTGCGTCGTTCTGCAAACCGCTTTCATTCGCACCGACTCCTACATCATTGATGCCGCACTTCGCCCGCGCGCGCGGGTGCTGTTCGGCGCGGTCACCGTCGTCGCCACTCTCGCCCTGGGCATTTTGCTCACCCATGCCTTGGGCATCGCAGGAATCTGCCTCGGCCTGCTCGCAGGCCGCGCGATCCAATCGGTCTCGTATCCCTTGATCGTCCACTCCTGCCTCCAGAAACCGAAACAGAACATGGCCGAACGGCTCGCTGCCATTCGCATGGCGCTCATGACCGCTCTCCTGTTCGCGGCGGCTAACATCGCCGGGCGCACGATTGTCGCGCCGAGCTGGCCGGTGTGGATCGGCGGAGTGGCGTTGAGCTTCGCCTGCTTTGCCGCGGTGACGCTCTTTTTTGGCCCGACCCCAGGCGACCGGCGGGTCATCATCGGACGCGTGCGAACCATGGTCGCCGGATTGCGTCATACAGGCTGATGTGCGGTATCGCCGGACGGTTTCACGCCAACCGGTTGCCCCCTGCCCCGGGATGGCACGCTCGCGCTGATCACCTGCTCGCGCACCGTGGCCCTGACGGTGCCGGGCACTGGGTAGACGATCAGTGCGAGCTGGTGCATCGCCGGCTGGCGCTGATCGACCTCTCGCCCGCCGGCGCGCAGCCGCTGGCGAACGAGACCGGGGACATCTGGGTCGTGTTCAACGGCGAGATCTACAACCACCACGATCTGCGCGACCTGCTGGCCGCGCGCGGCCACGTCTTCCGTTCGCGCAGCGACACGGAAGTGCTCGTTCATCTCTACGAGGAGCGCGGTGAGCGTCTCGTCGAGCACCTGCGCGGCATCTTCGCGTTCGCGATCTACGATGCCCGCCGGGGGGGGCGGGGGGGGCGTGGGGGGCGGGGGGGGCGCCGCTTGCTGCTCGCGCGCGATCGCTTCGGCGTCAAGCCCCTGTTCTACGCGACGCGCGAGGGACAGCTGGTGTTCGCGAGCGAGATCAAGGCGATCACCGCCCTGCCCCACTTTCGGCCGACGCTCGACCGGCAGGCCTGCTGCGATTTTCTCGGGCTCGGATACGTCCCCGAGCCGGCCACCGGTTTCACCGAGATCCAGGCGCTGCCCGCGGGAACGCTGCTGATCGCCGGCGACGGCGGCAGTCGCATGCAGACCTACCACCGGGTCGCGGCGCGCCCCGATGCAACGCGCACGCTCGACGCGGCGGCGGACCAGGCGGGCAAGAAGCTGATCGGCGCCGTACGCAGCCAGTCGGAAGCCGACGTGCCGGTCGCGGGGCTGCTCTCGGGCGGCATCGACTCGTCGCTCGTCGTAGCCGCCCACAGCTGGACGACGGATGGAACGTCCGAGCGGCGCAACGCGACGACATTCAATGTGCGATTCCCCATCCCCGGTGCCGACGAGACGCCGCTGGCTCTTGCCGTCGCTCGTCATTTCGGGACGCAGCATCACGTCATCGAGCCACGCGATTGGTCGCTGACCCCGGACACGGTCATCGGCATCCTGCGGCACTTCGACCAGCCGTTTGCGGACACGAGCTGCATCCCGATGTACTGGGTGTCTCGCGCCATTCGCGAGCAGGGCATCATTTGCGCGCTCTCGGGGGACGGCGGCGACGAGGCATTCGGCGGCTACCACCGCTTCTGGCGCGCGAATCGGCTGATGCAGCTGATGCGCTTGCCGGCGTGGGCGCGCACCGCGGTGCACTCCGCCGGATCGGCGCTGACGCCGTGGACGCGCGATCTCGGACGGCACCTGGCGAAGGCGACAGTCCTGGCCGAAGCCGGCCGCGCCGACTCGTCGGTGCTGCTCGCGGGGCTGTCGAACTATCTGGCGGAAGACCAGAAAGCGGAGTTGCTGCTGCCGGCGGCGGCCCAACAGATCCTGCCGGTCTATCGCCACTTCGACGGCTTTCGTCCCGCGGGTGTGGAGGACCTCGAGGAGCTGTCGCGCCGCATGACCGACAAGGTGTTTGCGGTGGGGCTGCCGTCCGACATGCTGCGCAAGGTGGACATGATGAGCATGCGCGCGGGCATCGAGGTGCGGGTGCCGTTCCTCGATGAAGAGGTCGTGGACGTCGGCCTGACGCTGCCGCACCGGCTGAAGACGAACGGACGGCAGGGCAAGCTGGTCCTCCGTGCCGTGGCGCAGCAGTGGCTGCCGCGCAGCGTGGCCCGGCACCCGAAGCACGGCTTCGCCGTTCCTCCCGATTTGTTGGCGACGTCCGCGATCGCCACCGCATGCGATGACCTGCTTCTGGGTGGCGATGCGCGCGTCGGGTGGTTCCTGAATCGCGCGTTGATTCGCGACTGGGTCACTCGCTTCCGCGCCTCGTCCGGACGAGAAGGCGGTGAAATCAGCCACACGGGCCTGTATCAGCGTGTGTTCACGCTGCTGGCGCTGGAGTTGTGGATGCGGGATTACGAGTTGTCCTGGTGATGGAGGGGGAGGGGGAGCCCGGATGAGACTGGCGGTCTTCACGAGCAAATACCCGGCGCGGATCGCGACTTTCTTCGAGCGGGACATGCGTGCCCTGCTCGAAACAGGGATCGAGATCGACGTGTTCGCGATCTCTCCGCTGGAGGAGAGCGCCTGGCAGCACGCGCTCGAGCTGCTCAGTCCCGCGCAGCTGCCGCGCGAGCGGGTGCACCACCTGACGATCGGCTCGGCGCTGCGCAGCGCCGTTCCGGTCTTGCGCCGGTTCCGAACCGCGCTGTCCGACGCCTGGGCGACGCTGCGGTCGGCCGCGCGCTACGGCCCCGTGCGTCTCGCCATGACGGCATACGCGCTTCCCAAGGCGTGGGCATGGGCGGCGCAAGCGGCAAGCTCCGGCGTCCGCTACGACCACGTGCTCGGCTATTGGGGGAATTACGCGGGCACCTGCGCGTACGCGTTTCATCGGCTGGCGGCGCCGCGCGCGCCGTTTTCCATCTGGCTCCACGCGGGAACGGATCTCTATCGCGCTCCGGTGTTCATGGAGGAGAAGCTCCGCTACGCCGACAACGTGATCACGTGCTGCGAATTCAATCAGGCGTACATCCTGAAACAGTTCGCCGGCGTACCGCGCCTCGCGAAGAAACTCCACGTCTCCCATCACGGCCTGAATCTCGCCGAGTTTCCCCATCGCCTCGACGGGCGTGACACGAATCGCCTGCTCGGCGTCGGGGCGTTGTCGCAGCGCAAGGGCTTTGACTACCTGATTCGCGCGGCGCACGTCCTGATCGCGCGCGGCACCGATGTCCGGGTCGAGATCATCGGCGATGGAGACGAACGCGCTGCGCTGGAACGGCTCGCCGCCGATCTCGGCATCGCCCAGCGTGTCGAGTTCCGCGGCTGGCAGCCCTTCAACGGTGTGCGCGACGCGATGCAACGGGCCACGCTGCTCGTGCATCCCTCGGACGGCCTGGGGGACGGCCTACCCAATGTGCTGCGTGAAGCCATGGCGCTCGGTGCGCCGGTCGTGGCGTCACGCGTGGCCGGCATCCCCGATGCGTTGCGGGACGGGTGCGGGGTCCTGGTGCGGCCGCAGGACGTCGGCGCACTCGCTGCCGCTCTGAATCGGCTCCTCATGGATCCGGACGAGCGCCGCGCGATCGCGGTTCGCGCACGCCGGCGCGTGGATGAGCACTACGACATGTGGCAGAACGGCGTCCGGCTCGCCGCGATCTTGCGGGCGAAGCGTCGTTCCGCGTCCCGGGCCTCACGCCCCTCCCTGGCGTTGACCCGATGAACGCCCATCTCCTCTCGCTCTATCACGCGCTGCCCGCGACCGCCCGGACGCTGACCGCCAGCTTGTGCGGGTGGTACCTCAAGGCCTGGCGCAGCGGCGCCGCGCGGGCGCGGCTGGCCGAGGAAACCCTGGAACGCGACCGCTGGAGCGCGTCGCAGTGGCAGAGTTGGCGCGAGGAGCGGCTGGCGTTCGTCCTGCATCGCGCCGCCACGACCGTTCCTTACTACCGCCAGTATTGGGCGGCGCGCCGCCGCCACGGCGATCAGGCCTCGTGGGAGCTGCTCGAGAACTGGCCGCTGCTCGAGAAGGAGCCGTTGCGCGTCAACCCGCGCGGCTTCCTGGCGGAGGACTGCGATCCTCGTCGCATGCTGCCGGAGCAAACCAGCGGGACGACCGGCACGCCGCTGCAGCTGTGGCGCTCGCGCGCGACGTTGACCACGCTGTACGCGATCGCGACGACGCGCACGCGCGGATGGGATGGCGTTCCGCAGAATGCCCGTTGGGCGCGACTCGGTGGCCGGCTCGTCACACCCGTGCCGCAGCGCCGTCCGCCCTTCTGGGTCTGGAATGCCGCGATGCGGCAGTTGTACATGTCATCGTATCATCTCGCGCCGGATCTCATCCCGCATTACCTCGACGCGCTGGCGTGGTATCGCGTCGCCTACATCTCCGGCTATCCCTCCGCGATCCAGGCCTTGGCGCGCGAAGCCATCCGGCTGGGACGGCGCGATCTGCGGCTGCTCGCCGTCTATACCAACGCCGAAGCCCTCTCGCCCGAACAACGTCAGGCGATGGCGGCGGCGTTTCAGTGTCCCGTGCGCCAGACGTACGGCATGGCGGAAAGCGTCGCCGCGGCAAGCGAGTGCGCGGCCGGCCGCCTGCACCAGTGGCCCGAGATCGGACACATCGAGCGGCTCCCGGACGGTGAGCTGATGTGCACCGGCTTGTTGAATGCCGACATGCCGCTCATCCGCTACCGCGTGGGGGATCGCGGACGACTCGTCGCCAATCCGACGCCCTGCTCCTGCGGGCGGACGCTGCCGGCCCTCGAGACGATTGAAGGGCGCAGCGATGAGGTGCTGGTCACCGCCGATGGCAGAACGATCGGATCGCTCGACCCGATCTTCGACGGTATGGAAGCGATTCGCGAGGCGCAGATCATCCAGGAGCAGCTCGACCTGGTGCGCGTGCGGGTCGCCCCCGCCCCCGGTTTCTCGGATGCTCACGAACGCAGCATCGCCGTGAACGTGCGCGAGCGGATGGGCGAAGTCCGGGTCCTGGTCGAGCGCGTGGATGTCCTTCCCCGCAGTGCCAACGGAAAGCTGCGCGCCGTCCTCTGCCAGCTGACTGCGGCGCAGCGTCAAGACGCGCTCGCTCGGAGCATGAGCGCCGCGGTCGCCCATGCGAACTAAATCCCCGGGAGGAGCTCGGCGCGGCCCGCTTCGTGCACAGCAGCGGGGTGGATCACAGAGGAATGGGTCAGTGGTCGTAGAGTTGGTGGGTCCGGCGGGCGCCGGCAAAACAACGCTCGCCCAGAATGTCCACCGCGCTGACTCCAGCGTGCATGTCGGACTCAGTATCTGGGGGCTCCCCCGCTCGCGTCTGGTCAGGGGCGCCCTCGCGCTCGTTCCCACGATCGTGGTGGCAGCCGTGCGCAAGCGCCGTCTGCGCTGGCGCGAAATCGCCCACATGATCCGGCTGGATGCGTTACGTCGTGTTCTGCGCCGCGAGAAGTCGCGGCATCGAATCATCCTCCTCGATGAGGGACCGGTGTTTGGGATCAGCTGGCTCGATCTCTCGTTTGCCAAGCGTGGCGCGCAGGCGCCCGCCAAATGGCGCCGCCGCGCCCTCGCCAAGTGGTCCGTGCTGCTCGACTCCGTGATTTTCCTCGACGCGCGCGACACGACGTTGGCCGGCCGCATTCGCACCCGCGCCAAGAAGCACCGCATGATGAAGGGGAGCGACGTCGCGATCCGGCGGTTCGCGGCCGGCTTCCGGAAGGCATTCGACACCGTCATCGCCGAGCTGAGTCGCACCGGGCAGTTGGCGGTGGACGAGGTGCGGACCGACGGCCACCTCAATCGGAGCGCCGCCCGGCTGCGGGCGACGCTTACCCGCCATCGCAATGGCCACTAACGCCGGCGTCGCGTCGTTTCCCGCGTACGTCGCCGCCGGAGCGAAGAGCGCCGTCAATCCGTTCGTGCGCGCCGCGTTGTACCTCTTCGTCCTGTCGATTCCGTTCGAGCTGCCCCAGCGGACGTTCCCGGTGGAAATCCCCACGATCACGGGCGCGATCTTCCTGCTGTTCACGATCATTCAACCGAGCGCGAGCTATCGCCGCATCCCGGGGGCGGTGCTCTGGTTCGTCACCTACTTGTGGATGTTCGGGCTCAGCACGCTGGTGAATCGCAGCTCGCAGACGTTGCTGATTCTCCAGCTGTTCCTGCTGATGCTGCAGCTCGTGCTGATCCTCTGGGCCGGCTCCAATCTGATGCGCGATCGTGCCGTCCTCCGCGGCGTGATCATCACGTTCGCGTTTGCGGTGGCGGTGCGCGCGGGGATGCAGCTGCTCGGTATCGGGGCCACGGCGCGGGAAGTCTGGACCGGCGGCATGCGCGTCACCGCGTTTGGGCAGAACCCCAACTGGAGCGCGATCGTGCTCTCGGCGGGCGCCGTGACCTTGTTGAGCCTGCGTCCGCGCGTCCTGACCTGGCCGCTCGGAGCGCTGACCGGCCTCGCGATCATTCAAACGGGATCGCGGGGCGGACTGGTCGCCTTGGCGTTCGGACTGCTGATCTGGGCCGTCGGTTTGGGCCGCACCACGGCGGCTCGTATCCGGGGCCTCTGCATCGGCGTCCTCGCCCTCGGCGTCGTGGCGTTCGGCGTGCTCAAATCCGACATGATGCGGGTGCGCCTCCAAGCCGCGGCCGAGGAAGGCTCGCTCGCCGGCCGGGAGCGGATCTATCCCGCCGTCATCGGCATGATCAGCGAGCGCCCGCTGCTCGGGTGGGGACCGATCGAGAACCAGTTCGAGATCGCGGCCCGCATCGGCGAAGAGAAGAAGGACAAGCGCGACGCGCACAACATCGTGTTCGACCTGATGTCCTCCACCGGTTTCCTGGGGACGCTGCCGTTTTTTATCGGCCTGGGTCTGTGCGTGGCGAGCGCGTGGCGCGCCCGCCAGGGTCCGTGCGGCATGCTGCCGTTCGCGATGCTGATGACGGCGCTCATGGGCTGCGTGAGCGGCACGTGGATCGCCTCGAAGGTGCTCTGGCTTGCCTTCGCCATCGCGCTCGCCACGGGCGACAAAACGGTGAGCCGCGTGTGAGACTCGCCGTGTTCACGAGCCGGTATCCGGCTCAGGTCGCGACGTTTTTCGAGCGGGACATGCGCGCGCTCATCGAAGCCGGCGTGGAGATCGACGTGTTCTCGATCGCGCCGCTCGACGCCTCGCTGTGGCACCACTCGCTCGATCTCCTGGGACCCGACCAGCTGCCGCGCGAGCGCGTGCACCACGCCCGGCTCGGCGAGAGCCTGGGCGGGGCGATACAGCTGCTGCGCTCGGGTGGCGCGACGTTGCGCCGCGACATGCGGGCCGTCCTCGCCAGCGCGCTGCGTCACGGGCCGGTGCCGTTTGCCAAGACGGCCTACGTCTTGCCGAAGGCGTGGGCCTGGGCCGCGGCGCAGACGCGATACGATCACGTCCTCGCGTACTGGGGCAACTACGCCGGGACCTGCGCCTACGCGTTTCACCGGCTCGCCGTCCCCGATGTGCCGTTCTCGATTTGGCTGCATGCGGGCACCGATCTGTATCGGACCCCGGTGTTTCTGCGTGAGAAGCTGCTGTATGCCGACAACATCATCACCTGTTGTGAGTTCAACGTGGGGTACATGAAGCAAGCGTTCGCCGATATCGCGCCGCAGTTCGCACCCAAAATTCACGTCTGTCATCACGGGCTCGACATCGCGTCGTTTCCGTACCGCACCGACGGACGTCGGCACAATCACGTCCTCGCCGTTGGCCGTCTGGCGAAGCACAAGGGGTTCGACTACCTGGTGCGAGCCGCGGGGTTGCTCAGGGGCCGCGGGACGGACGTCGTCGTCGAGTTCGTCGGTGAAGGCGAGGAGCAGCGCAATCTGGCCGCGCTGGCGGAGCAGCTCGGGATCGGCGATCGCGTGAAGTTCCGCGGCTGGCTGCCCTTCGCCGAGGTGCGCCAGACCATGAGCGAGGCGACGCTGCTGGTCCATCCGTCCGACGGCCTCGGCGATGGCCTGCCGAATGTCGTGCGGGAGGCGATGGCGGTTGGAACGCCGGTGATCGGGTCCGATGTCGCGGGCATTCCCGACGCGCTCGAAGGCGGGTGCGGCGTGCTCGTGCCGCCCAAGAATGCCGACGCGCTCGCCACCGCGATCGGCCGTCTGCTTCAGGATCAGCCGGAGCGGCAGCGCATCGCGGCGCGCGCCCGCCGGCGCGCGGAAGAGCGGTACGACCTCTGGCGCAACGGCGCGACGCTCGCCGGTCTGCTCCGCTCGACACGCCGCGAGCGACTCGCGCCCGCGGCACAGAAGCAGCCGGACGACCTCGTGGCACTCGAGCTGCTGCTCGCCCGGCCACCACGGGACCTCGACCACGTGGATTGGAGTGAGCTGCGCAGGGCCGCGCAGCGCGGCGGCGCCCTCGTGCGCGTAGCGGACGCGATCTCGAGCAAGGCCGGCGGCGAGCCGTTGCCACCGAAGTTCAGCGCCGCGGCGGCGCAGGCCTGTTCCAGCGCCCAGCGCGTCCTCGAGCTCGTGGCGCAGCTGAGCGACGCGTGCCACCGGTTGGGGATCGCGCACGCGTTCCTGCGGACGCTCGAGTCCTATCCCGACGCGCAGCCCACCGTCGAGCTGCTGGTCGGGCATCCGACCTCCGGCAGCGACAAGGTGATTCTGGGTGACGTGCCCGCCGCACCCAGGCGCGCACCGCTGCACCAGCGGCTGGCAAACGTTACCCTGTACACCGCCGCCTACGGCAATCGCATCCTCATCCGCCACGGCCGGATCGGCCGGTTGGGAGAGCATGCGCGCTACGCCCGACTGTTGCTCGCGCGTGCGCGCCCCTTGGCGGCTGGGACCATGAGCTGCCTCGCGCCGTCGCGAACGGATCAGCTATTGCTGCTCGCGATGCATCAGCTCTACACGCGTCCGGCGTTCCGGTTGTCGGACGTTTACAGCGTGATCGACGCAATTCGGCAGGAACAAGTGGACTGGGACTATCTCTTCGCCACGGCATTATCCATCGGCATCGTCCCCGCCGTGGGCTGCTACCTACAGTACGTGGACGGCATCTACCGGACGCTGGCGCAGCGTTCGCTCCTCCCGAGCGACGCGCTCGCGCGATTCGAGACGATCGCCGACGAACGGAGGGCGGAGCGGTATTTCCCGCCGGTCCCGGCGGCTGCCCGCTTGTACCTCCAACATTTCCGCGCGACGCTGGAATCGGGGCGCTGGCACAGCGCCGCACGACTGTCGCTGCTGCCGCTGATGGCCGCGCTGACGGCGGGTACACGGAGGGGGGGGCCGGCATGAACAGCCGTCTGTTGCGCCTCTACCATCGCCTGCCTCCGCGCGTACGCTCCGCCGCCGCCACGCTGCGGGGCTGGTACTTGAAGCGTTGGCGTTACGGCGCCGAGAGCGAGCAGCTCATCGAAGAAGCGCTCGCGCGCGACGCCTGGACCGCGGCGCAGTGGGCCACGTGGCGCGAGGAACGCATCGCCTATGTGCTGCATCGCGCCGCGACCCGGGTGCCGTACTACCGTGATCAGTGGGAGGCGCGGCGCCGCCGCGGCGACCGCGCGTCGTGGGAGATGCTCGAGAACTGGCCCATCCTCGAGAAGGACGAGGTGCGCGCCACTGCGCGCGCCTTCGTCGCCGACGATTGCGACCCGCGCAACATGTTCCACGAACAGACCAGCGGCACGACGGGAAAGCCGCTCGATATCTGGCGGACCAAGACCACGGTGGCGACGCTGCACGCGATCGCCGACGCGCGAACGGGCCGCTGGGACGGCATTCCCACCCACGTCCGTTGGGCGCGGCTGGGTGGGCAGCTCGTCACTCCAGTGCGGCAGCGGCGGCCCCCGTTCTGGGTGTGGAACGCCGCGATGCGGCAGCTCTACCTGTCGTCATTCCACTTGGCGCCCGATCTGATTCCGTACTACCTCGACGCGCTGGCGCGCTATAAGATCGTGTACCTCGCGTCCTATCCCTCGTCGGCGCATGCCCTCGCGCAGGAAGTCGTGCGGCTCGGCCGAACCGACCTTCGGATGGCCGCCGTGTACACGAACGCCGAGCCGATGCTGCCGGAGCAGCGCCGCACGATCGCCGCGGCATTCCAGTGCCCTGTCCGCGAAACGTACGGGATGGCGGAATCGGTCGCGGCGGCCAGCGAATGCTCGGCCGGGCGGCTGCATCAGTGGCCCGAGTTCGGGCACGTCGAGCTGCACGATCACGGTGAGCTGATTTGCACCGGCTTGTTGAATCCCGACATGCCGCTGATCCGCTATCGCGTCGGCGACCGCGCCCAGGCGCCGCAGGGGAACGGCCCGTGTGCGTGCGGGCGCGGCTTGCCGCCCATGGGTCGCGTGGAAGGCCGCATGAACGATGTCCTGATCACGCCCGATGGACGGCCGGTGTTCTGGTTGAATCCGGTCTTCTACGGACTGCCGTTGCGTCAGTCGCAAATCATTCAGGAGCATCTCGACGTGCTGCGCGTGCGGGTCACGCCCGCGCCGGGATTCAGCACGGTGACCGAACGCACGATCGTCGAGCGTTTGCAGGAGCGCATGGGGGATGTACGGGTGATCGTGGACCGTGTCAGCGAAGTCCCGCGCACTTCCAACGGCAAGTTGCGGACCATCGTGTGTCAGCTGTCACCA
Organism: Gemmatimonadales bacterium; assembly: GCA_036002655.1. Classification (GTDB taxonomy): domain Bacteria; phylum Gemmatimonadota; class Gemmatimonadetes; order Gemmatimonadales; family GWC2-71-9; genus 20CM-2-65-7. Next base: position 50,684 of record DASYTD010000107.1, on the reverse strand, counting down.
GAGGAGCGCACGGCGGCCCTCGCCGGTCGCATGGCAGGCGCCGGCGTCGGGCGCGCAGGCGTGAGACGAGCGAGCCGGCCGTGATCACGCCCCCACCTGCGGAGCGCCGCGTAACCGTGACTCTGCCGTGCCGCAACGAGGCACAGCACATCGCGGCGTGCCTCGACTCGATCCTCGCATCGGCACATCCCGCCGAGCGGCTCGAGGTGCTGGTGGTGGACGGCATGAGCACCGACGGCACGCGGCAGCTGATCGCGCAATACGCCGCGGCGAATCCGCGGATCAGGATGCTCGACAATCCACAACGCATCGTCCCCACCGCGCTGAACATCGGGATTCGTGCCGCGACGGGCGACATCATCGTGCGCATGGATGGCCACGTCGTCTATCCGCCCGAGTACATCCCGCGGCTCGTCGGCGCCTTGATCGAGAGCGGCGCCGACAATGTGGGCGGCTGCTTGATCACCCTCCCGGCGGACGGCACGGCCGTGTCGCAGGCCATCGCGATCGCGATGGGGCATCCGTTTGGCGTCGGGAACGCCCATTTCCGCATCGGCGCGAAGGAAGCGCGGTTCGTGGATACGGTGCCGTTCGGCTGCTTCCGGCGCGACGTGTTCAAGCGCATCGGGATGTTCGACGAAGAGCTGGTGCGCAATCAGGACGATGAGTTCAACCACCGGATCATTCGGCACGGCGGCCGCGTAAAGCTGATTCCGGATGTCGTCTGCTACTACTACGCCCGCGGATCGCTGCGCCAAACCGCGCGCATGTTCTACCAGTACGGCGCGTTCAAGCCCCTCGTGGCTCGCAAGGTCGGGCGCATCATGACGGTGCGGCAGCTCGTGCCGGCGATGTTCGTCACCGCGCTGTTCGGCGCGGCCGTCGGCGCGATCTTCTGGCCCCCAGCCGGGTTCGCCGGATTGGCGATTGCCGCCGCGTACGCGTTTGGCGTCGCGGCGTGCGCCGTGCCGGTCGCGCGCTCACACAGTCTGCGCTGCGCGCTCGCGCTCGCCGCGGCGTTGCCTGTGATGCATCTGAGCTACGGGTTCGGCTTTATTCGCGGCCTGCGCGACGGGCTGTTCGGCAGGGGCCGGTGGCGCGATCCCGCCGCCGTCCCGATGTCTCGCTGAAGGAGCAACGCGATGCCCGAACGGGGGGGACGAGGGTTGGTGTCCCGGCCTGAGATTGCCGGCCTGATGTATCACGAGGTCACGGACGATCCGACGACGTCGGGTTTTCAGCGACCGGGAGCCCTGCCCTACACCCTGACGCGGGGCGCGTTCGGCCGCCACATGGACGCGATCGCGGGCGGCTCGCTCAAGCCGGAGCTGGTGTCGGACCTCGATCTCTGCGGCAACGGCAAGCGTCGCCATCTGCTGCTCACCTTCGACGACGGCGGCGCGAGCGCGATGTATGTCGCCGAGGAATTGGCGCGGCGTGGGTGGAAGGCGCACTTCTTCATCATCACCAGCCGCATCGGCGAGCGCACCTTCCTCAAGCCGGCCGATATCCGCACGCTGCGCAGCGCTGGCCACCTCGTGGGCACGCACTCGCACACGCATCCCGACATTTTCTGCAACTTGCCGCGCGAGCTGATGGCGACGGAATGGCGTGTGAGCCGTGCGATTCTCGAGGCGCTGCTCGGCGAGCCCTGCGTTACCGCGTCGGTCCCAGGGGGCGACATCTCCCGCGTCGTCTTGGAATCGGCCGGTGACGGCGGCATTCGCTATCTGTTCACGTCCGAGCCCCTCGTGACCCCGGAGCGGATCGGCGATACCTGGATCCTGGGACGCGTGATTCTGAAAGCGGGCGTCTCGGCGGCCACGGTCCGGCAGCTCGTCGCGTTCCGCGGCTGGCAGCGCGTGCAGCTGATCAGGCGCCTCGGCGGGATCGCGCGGGCATTGTTTCCTCCGTTGTACGCACGGTACGTGCGGCTGCGTACCCGTGAACGGTAGTCGTGAGATGCGGGAGAAGCAGCCGCGGCTGTTGCTGATCACCAACGAGTGGCCGGTGCTCAAGCCACAGCACCCACAACCGAGCGCGGTCAAACGCCGAGCCGAGGCTCTGCAGGCGGCAGGCCTTTCCGTGGAAGTCTTCGCGTTCCGGGGCCGCAACTTCTACAACTACGCAGCGGCGTGGACACAGCTGCGGCCGCGCCTGCACCCCGGGCGCTACGACGTCGTCCACGCGCAAGACGCATCCAATACGTTATTGGCGCTCCCCAAACGCGTGCCGCTGGTCGTCTCATTGGTCAAGCGAAACCTGTTGGCGCGCTTCTGGGCATCGCGGGCGGACGCGGTCATCGTCCCCTCGGAGCAGATCAAGCAGCAGCTCCGCACGCGGACGCCGGTGTACGTGATCACTCCGGAAACGGATGAACAGGCGGCGACGGAGCGCCTGCTCGACGTGTATCGTGAGGTTCTGTCCTAGCTCTTTGGAACCGCGGGCGTGCGAGTCACCAAGAACACATCGAAGGCTGGCCCGGTCTTGGGGGCGGGCGACGACGTCAACCCCACGGGCACCGGCGGCGTCACACCGCGCAAGAGGATCGTGATCGAGCTGCCGGCCACAGTACCGGTGGCGACCGGGGCTCCGAACACGTCTTGGACGTTGCGGACCTCGTAGCGGTCGCCGGGCGCGAGGATGCCGCTTACATCCACGCTCGCTGCGCTGTCCCGTGCCCAATTGAATACGACGACGTGCGCGCGGCCCTTCTCGTACAGGTTCGAACGCACGACGACTTTGGTGGTTGTGGCGGACGAGTGCTCTTCATTGTCGCGCCAGATCTGGCCGCGCGCCGCGGCGTCGCGCCGAATGATTGCCGGGCCGGCCGCGCCGATCAGCGTGTTGTTCGAGACACGCGCGGCTTTCCAGTAACCGAACTCCAGCACCGGCGATCCGCCCACCAAGTAATTGTGCTCCACGACCACGTCGTCGTTCTCGACCTTTCTCCAGCCGATCATCACATTGGCGCCCGCGGCCCGGAGCACCGGCGAGTAGTACGCCACGTTGTCGCGGACCACATCGCCCGCGGCGTACGCCTCTCCGCCGAGCAGGATATTCGACGACAGCGAGTTTCTTTGCGCTAAGGCGCCGTTGTTGAACGCGACGTTCCCCTCGATGGTGATGTTGATGAGCTTCCCTGTCGTCGCGTTGGTGTAGCCATGCACGCCGTAGCCGTACTGGTTGAACATGACGTTGTCGCGTACGACGAGCGGCCCCGTGTAGTTCTTGATGTACAGCGCGTGCCCATGTCCGCGATCGGGACCCTGCCAGCCGTTGTTGTAGATGATGCAGCCGCTGATCTCGATGTCGGGGAATTTCGGCTCGGTATAGAACGCGACGCCGCCGTCGTGCACGACCAGGTTGATGAATTTCGTGTGCGCCGCGGCGGGCACGACCACGTTGGGACGGAAGTCCGACCCTGGAGACGGGCTGGTACGCTGTGGACTCGAGTTCGTGAGCTCGAAACCCCAAAACACGCTATAGTCGCCGGCGACGTAGAGCGTGCTGCTGCGCGCCGGACCCGCGCCGTCCAGCACAGCGCGCTCGCCTGGGAATTGCCGCACCACGACCGGCGCGCCCTCTCGCCCCGCTACCGTGCTGCGAAACGCGCCGCGATACGTGCCGCCACGCAGCCAGATGGTGTCACCCGGCTGCACCCGGCTAGGCCCCCCCCCGCCCGCGAGCGCGGTCTTCAGGTCCCAGGGGCGGCGCTCACTGCCATCGCCGAAGCTCGTCCCGCCGGGTGCGACGTAGTAGCTGCGTCCGTGACGGGGGGGGGAGCCCTGTTGGAGGGTGTCCCCCGCACCGATTCGGGGCATCCCCAAGGCGGGGGCGATCGCGGCGAGCACAAAGAGACGGAAGAACTGATCCATGCGACTATCCGAAAGCAAAACGCCGGCCGCTGCGATGGCAACGGCCGGCGCCCTGCTCTTCAGCGTCCTTACTCGCGGATCGTTACGACGTACGCGTTGAAGACCGTGCCCGTCGCCGGAGCCACCCGTGTCGTCCAGCCCACGGGAGCGGGCGGCGGAACCGCACGAATCGGCAGCGCAACCGAGCCGCCGTTGAACGTCCCGCTGGTGACCACAGCGCCGTTCATATTCTGAACGTTGCGAATCTCATACTGCGCTCCCAGCGGCAAGATGCCGTCGAGATTCACGCTCACCTCACCTGCGTTCCCCCAATTGTAGACCGCGATGTTCGCCCGCCCCGTCTCATACGCAACGCGGCGCACGACGACTTTCGTCGTGGTGGGCAGCGATGCAGCCGTCTGCCCTGTGAACTTGCTCGGTGACAGCGCGGGGTCGACCAGCGACAGCACCGAACCCGTGCCGATGAAGCTGTTGCCACTGACCGTCGAAGACGTCCAGTAACCCATGCTCAGTACCGGGCCACCGCCGACGACGTAGTTATCCGTCAGCTCCACCGACCCGTTCACCAGCGAGCCGTAGCCGATCTTCATGTTCGTGGCCGACACGCCCGGCGGGTAGTACGTCAGATTGCGCGTCACCACGTCGCCGTCGGCCTTGTCGTCGCCGCCCACGAGAATATTCGAGGACGACGAGTTGGTGGCCAACGTGCCGTTATTGAAGGCGATGTTGCCCTCGATATGGATGTTGTTGAGCAAGCCATCGCCCGGGTTGGTGTACACGTGCACCCCGTACCCGAACTGGTTGAACAACACGTTGTCGTGCGCGTACACCGGGCCCGTGTTGCTCCGCAGATAGATCGCATGACCATGTCCACGGTCGGGACCCTGCCAGCCGTTGTTATAGAACACGCACCCGACGATCTCGACGTCGTACTGCCGCGGATCGTTGTAGATGCCCACGCCCGCATCGTGCACCACGAGACTGATGTACTTCGTGTGCAGTGCGTAGTTCGCCAACGCGTGAGGACGGCCGCCGTTACCGGTCTGCGACCAGGTACGGTCGGCATCCGTATTCGTCATCTCGAAGCCCCAGAACACCACGTATGGGCCCCTGACGCTCAGAACTGTCGCCGTTCGCGCGGCGCCCGCTCCGTCAATGAGCGCATGCTCACCCGGATACTGCCGGAAGACGACCGGCTTCCCCGAGCTGCCGCTGACGGTGCTGGAGAATGTGCCGCGGTACGTGCCGCCGAGCATCCAAACCGTATCACCCGGCTGCACCTTGCCACCGGCGCCGGCCAAAGCCGTGGCCAAATTCCACGGGCTGTTCTTGCTGCCGTTGCCGGCGCTCGAACCCGATGGCGAGACGTAATAGCCCGCGTGCTCGCTGGCGGGCGGGGCCTGTGTGACCGTCACCGTCGCGGTCGAGCTCTTTCCCTCGCTCGCGGCGGTGATCGTCGCCGTGCCGGTATCCTGCGCCTGAACGAATCCCTCGCCAGAGACCGAAGCAATGCTTGCGGCATCGCTGCTCCAGCTGACCGCTCGACCCGACAACGTCACGCCCGTGGAATCACGGAGCTCGGCTAGGAGCTGCAGCGTGCCGTTGACGGCGAGGCTGGCGGTGCTGGGACTAACGGTGATCGTGTTGACAGGATTGTTGGACGGGACTGGGGTGGTGGGATTCTCCCCCGCGCATGCAACCAGCGCGGCGGCAGTACCGACCGCCCAGAAGCCACGAGCCAACCGATGAGACAGCTTAAATCCGAACGTCATAAGACCTAACTCCTTTCAGCAAAAGGGCGAACTGCTAGCCCTGAGCTTTCAGGTCTTGCTGAAGTCTTGAACTAAAGCGGGCGCTGCTTTGAAGGTCGGCGGAGCGGTCTGCCCTAGGTCCGAGACCACTCTCAGGAGGGCTCACATCCGACACGCTCACCCTAATGAACTAACTAGCAGGCCACAAGAGGATTAGCTCCAATTTGCATGTGACCATTAATTCGGGTTAAGCGGCGTGCTTCTTGCTTGTCCCCCATGTGACCAGGGGAGCGAGGGTAGCGGGATTACGGAGCGTGTCTTGATGGTGACCAGCGATTGGCCCACCCCCGGCATCCGGTGGACGCCCACGTTCATCAAGCGGCAAGCCGAGTTTGTGGCGCGGGCCGGCGTCAACCTCGAAGTTTTTCCATTTCTTGGCGAGAAGAATCCGTACAACTACGTGAAGGCGTGGGCGCGGCTCCGACGTCGCCTCCGCACCGAACGCTATGACCTCATTCACGCGCAGTTCGGGCAGAGTGGGCTCCTCGCGCTTCCCAAGCGCGTGCCCCTCGTGGTCACGTTCCGCGGCAGCGACCTCCTCGGGATCGTGGGGGACGGCGACAGCGGCTATACGAGAGCCGGACGGCTGCTGCAAAAGGCTTCCCGTTTCGTCGCGCAGCATGCCGACGCCGTCATTCTTGTCGCCCCCCACTTGGCCGGTCATGTCGAGACATCGGCACCCGTGCACGTCATCCCGTCCGGAATCGACTTCACCTTGTTCCGGCCGATTCCGCAGGGCGAAGCGCGGCAGCAGTTGGGATTGGACGTCCCTCCCGGCGAGCGCCTAGTGCTATTCGTGGGGCGACCGAATCAGGCGCGCAAGCGCTATCCCCTCGCGCAGCAGTCCGTCGAGCTACTCAACGCACGAATGCCGGCTCGGTTGGTGGTCGCCTGGAAGGTGCGCCACGAGCAGGTGCCGTTGTACATGAATGCCTGCGACGCGCTGATCTTCACGTCGATGCAGGAAGGCTCCCCCAATGTCGTGAAGGAAGCCTTGGCCTGTGACCTTCCGGTGGTGTCTGTGGCGGTGGGAGATGTCGGTGACCGGCTGAAGGGCGTAGAGGGATGCGAGCTATGCGATGACGACCAGCCGGCGACGATTGCGGCCGCCCTCGAGCGCGTGCTCGCGCGCGGGGGGCGTGTGGATGGACGGTCCGCCGTTCGCCACCTGGATGAAACGCTCCTTACGGAGCGGGTGTTGGATGTGTACCGCTCGGTGTTGCCGCGCACCTTAGTGAGTTAGCCATTTCAGGCACAAGAGAATTAGTTCAAACTCATCGAAGGGATGAGCAGCGGGCCGCAAAACGGTTTTTGGCGCGGATCGTGCATAGATAGGGGGTGCAACACGCAGGGATGGACTGTCGGTAAGCCCTGCGAGGCGTCTCGCGGGAGTAGCTCAGAGAGAGCGCCGGGGATACCACCTCGGAGGTCGCGGCTTCAACCCCGCCTCCCGCTCCTCGCCTGCACAGGGAAAGGACCGGTCGTTCTGAATCCAGAATCTCTTACCGCAAGCCGCTATCTAGCGCGGGCGATCGGCATCATCGCCGTCGTCTTGCTCGCCGCCTGCCCGCGCGCGATCACCGATTCGGGCGTCGTGCTGACCCTGACGCCGACGGCGGCGAGTCTGTTTGTGCCCGACAGTGCGCGATTCACCGCGACACTCCTCGACAAGGACGGCAGCCCCGTCTCCGCGCCGCTTACCTGGAGCATGGACAACCCGTCGGTCGCGACGGTGGATTCGTCCGGCATGGTGCGGGCGGTGGGTTCCGGCAGCTCCACCCTACGCGTTTCCGCGCGCGGGGAGGTGGAGACTGCCGCCATCACCGTCTCCGTGGATAGCGGGCAGACGCTCACCATCACACCGACCACTGCCAGCATGTACGTGGACGGCGCCCAGCGCTTCACCGCGACGCTCCAGAACCGGCACGGCGACACATTGCCCGCCGACCCCGACTGGAAGAGCGATAACTCGAGCGTGGCCTCGGTAGACGCGACGGGACTGGTCACCGCGCGGGCCACTGGTACGGCGACGATCCAGGCGAAAGTGCGCAACCTGAGTGCGACGGCCGAGATCACCGTCGATCCGAAGCCAAGCTCGGTCACCCTGGTCGGGGCCGGCGACATCGCGTCCTGCACGACGGGGGGAGACGAGGCGACGGCCAAGCTGCTCGATGGCATCCAGGGGACGGTCTTTACGGCCGGCGACAACGCGTACCAGGACGGCACGGCGGCCGAGTTCGCCAATTGTTATGCGCCGACCTGGGGCCGGCACAAGTCACGCACGCGTCCGGCCGCTGGGAACCACGAGTACTTCACATTCGGCGCGACCGGTTACTACGGTTACTTCGGAGCCGCCGCCGGCGATCCCAGCAAAGGCTACTACAGTTACGATATCGGCTCGTGGCACATCATCGTGCTCAACAGCAATCTTGCCTCCGCGACGGGGTCACCTCAGCAGACGTGGCTAGTCGGCGATCTTTCCTCCCACCCGGTGCGGTGTACGCTCGCGATCTGGCATCACCCGCGGTTCAGCTCCGGACCGCACGGCAGCTCGCCCGCTCTGCAGGCCCTCTGGCAGACCCTGTACGATGCAGGGGCAGAGGTTGTCGTCGTGGGCCATGATCATGTCTATGAGCGTTTCGCACCGCAGACCGCGGCGGGACAGCTCGACGTTGCGAAGGGGATTCGCGAGTTCGTGGTGGGCACGGGAGGCGGAGCTTCGCTGTATGCCTTCAATACGATCGTGCCCAACAGCGAAGTGCGGAACAACACGACGCGCGGGGTGCTCAAACTGACGTTGTATCCCGACCGCTACGACTGGAAGTTCGTCCCGGTGGCAGGAAGCAGCTTTACCGATTCGGGTAGCGCGAGCTGCCACTAGTTCGAGCCGCCGAGCCGTCGCGCCGTCGAGTAACTAGTGGGGATTAGGCGCGGACGGCGCTCCATCGGTCAACAACCACACATCGAGCTGCCGCAATTCCTGATCGATCCGTTCCTGGGCCGCATCGTCCCCGAACGGGTCGAGCAACTCACGGGCGCGCTCGAGATAGGCGCGAGCCTCATGACGGTCGCCCATCGTGGTGCGGAAGCTGGCGTACTCCCGGTACACCTCCGCCTCCAGACGGCGCGATGGCTCTCCGCTGCGACACAGCTCGATGGCCTGCTCGAAGAAGACAAAGCCGCTTTCGTCGCCCTGACGGCCGCGCAGCTTCCCCATGATGACGTAGACGCGCGCCAGTGAGCCCTGCTGCTGGTGCGTGATCGCGAGGTCCTCGGCGCGGCGCGCCTCGTCTTCGGCATCGGGAAGGCGACCGAGCTCAAAGTAGAGCTCCGCCAGACGCAAGCGAACAGCGAGCTCGAGCACTGGATCGGCGCCTGCGACGGGAAGGCGGCTCAGCGCTTCCCGGTAACTCACCAGCACGTCCGCCGTGTTGCCTTGGGCGGCCTCCATGAGCCCGCGGGCGAGCAGCGTCCGGATCACGCCGCCGTTGTCGCCGACCGCCTCGAAGCTCTCGAGCGCCCGCTGCAGCCGTTCCGCGGCATCGGCCACCCGACCGCGGCGCAGCGCCGCTTGCCCGAGCCCAAGCGACAGCTCACCCGTCAGTGAGCGATTGCTTTTCGCGTACTGGAGACCGCGGTTGAACCACGCCTCGGCGCCGACCCACTGCGACTGGGCGAACAAGACATCGCCCAGCCCCTGACATGCGCCGGCCGCGTGCTCGCTATCCGACTCGGCTTCCGCGAGGGCCAGGCTGCGCTGGAAGGCACGCGCCCCTTCGTCGAGGTACCCACGCGTCGCTTCCAACCGCCCCAAGTGGCAGAGCGCCTCCATCTCGGGCTGGCGATCGCGCAATTGCTCGGCGATGCCGAGCGCCTGGCGATACCACGCGTGCGCCTGGGCGTAGCGAACGCCGTTCTCTTCGTACTCGCCGGCACGTACCAACGCGCGCACGGCCTGGGACAGATCGCCGCTCTGCTCCGACTCGAGCGCGTCCACCGCGGCGTCGTAGAGCACGGCGGCGCGGCCGGTGACGTGATTGAGCACCTGAGGGACCCGGGCGCGGAGCGTGGTGGGATCGAGTGTCCGCTTGCCGATGGTTCGATTCGGGTCTGCCGCGGTCCAGGCCCCGCCTCGACTGGACGAGAGCGAGACCACGACGCCACGCAGCGGCGCCAGATCCGCGACATCGGGCAACAGCCGCAGCGCCTGCTCGACCCGTAGCGGCGGCGGTGGATGCGGGGGCTGGGAGAGTTGGGTTCCGGCTTGGTTCGTTGGCATGGACGCATGGCACGGTTTGCACGAAGCGCGCCAAAGCACGGAGTTTGCGTCACATGTCGATGCAGCCTGTTACTTCTACTCCGCCAACGGGTTAGTTCGGAGGAAGCCCAAATAGACTAGATCGCAAGAGGCCCTGCCGTGAAGCAGGGCACGCAGTTCAATGCCCAAAAGTAGTGCTTAGAGACTGTACTCCTTGATCTTTCGGGCGAGTGTATTTCGGTGCACGCCGAGAATCTGGGCGGCTTCACCGATCTGCCCGTGGGTATGCGCCAGCACCTGCGAGATGTGTCGCGCTTCCGCTTCCTGTAGCGTCGCCAGCGCACCTGCGCACGCCGTTTCGCTCTGCGTCGCCCCAGCCAGCCACTCTTCCGGCAAGTCCACGGAGCGCAGCACGTCGCCTTCGCAGAGCAGGACGGCACGCTCGATCACATTGCGCAGCTCGCGGACGTTGCCGATCCACGTGTGCGCGCGCAGCAGGCCGGTGGCGCGATCGGAGATGGCGACGATGCGCTTGCCGTACTGTTTGCCGAATTCCTGGAGAAAAAAGGACGTCAGCAGAATGAGATCGTCGCCGCGCGCGGTGAGGTGCGGCAGACGGATTGTCACGACCGCGAGCCGATAATACAGATCCTCGCGGAACTTTCCTTCCGCGATCATCTGCTTCAGGTCCTTGTTGGTGGCCGCGATGAGACGCACATCCACCGGAATGGCCTCGCCGCCGCCTACGCGCTCCACTTCGCGCTCTTGAATCGCGCGCAGGATTTTGCTCTGCAGCACGAGACTCATGTCGCCGATCTCGTCGAGGAACAGCGTGCCCCCGCTGGCGCGCTCGAAGCGCCCGATTTTGCGGGCGACGGCGCCGGTGAACGCGCCCTTCTCGTGCCCAAACAGCTCGCTCTCGAGCAGGTTTTCCGGGATTGCGGCGCAGTTCACGGCTACGAACGCCCGCGCCTTGCGGGGGCCGTGCGCGTGAATCGCGCGCGCGACGAGCTCCTTCCCAGTCCCCGAGTCGCCCTGGATCAGCACGGTCGCGGTACTCGGCGCGACGTGCGCGATCGTGCGATAGACATCCACCATCGCCGAGCTTTGCGAGACGATCTGATATGGCCCGACGGCCACCGCGGTGACCGATGGCAGCGGGAGCGGCATTTCCGCGGCGGCCGCGAGTACGCGATTCAACGTGGCGCGCAGCTGATCGCGCTCCAGCGGCAGTGGCAGCACCGCCGTGACGCCGAGCTCCGTCGCCCGCAGCGCGAGACTCATGGACGGCGAGGCAGTCACCGCGATCATGCGAGGCCGGACGGGCAGACGCGGCAGCACCTCTTCCCACCATTCGAGCTGGAGATCCGCGTCGCGGTCGAGCACGGTCAGCACGGCATCCCAGCCGCCGTGCGCGAGTGCCTGCAGCGTCGTCGCTTCATCTATGGACCGCTCCAGCGTCGCGCCGGATTGCTCGACATAACGCGCCAGCTCGCGGAACAGCGACTGATCGCCGCCGACACCGAGCAGGCGCGCGGCTTTCGTACGCTGTTCGACGCGATTCTCGCCGTGCGTCTCTGGAGAGCCGTTGCCGTTGCCTGCGACCAACGTCTCGAGCGGCACGGTGATCATCTCACTTCCCGCAATCCGGGGTGCCCGGGCCGGCGCGCCCCACCCCGCTCGACCTGGCGACAACGCGTCCACTTGCGCATCGTGACCGTAGTGCCGCGACCCGGCTCCGAGCGAACGCGGAATTCGTCCATCAAGCGCCGCGCACTCGCGAGCCCGAGTCCCGTGCCGTCGCGTAACGCCTGCGCGACATCGGCAATGCCAGGACCCTTGTCGCGCGCGACGATCGCGAGTCCCAGCCGGCCACGCCTCTGGATCAGATGCAGCATCAGATCGCCTCGCTGCGCGTACGTGAGGACGTTGCGCGCGACTTCGAGAATCGCGGTAGCGATGACGGTGATGTCGGTGGGCGAAAAATCGAGGCGCGACGCGAGACGACGGCCATGCTCTCCGGCTACGGCAACGTCGGCAGCATTCGTAATCGGAATACGGACGCGCACACTCGACGAAGCACTCGACGCGGGAGAAGGAGCTGAAGGGGGAACGGACTCGAGAGTATCGGCGACAACTTGCGGCGGCATGTTGTTCCTCAGGGGTCCAAGACGACAGGAGTACTAACGACCGTGAGTTTAGGATCAGTAGAGAGGCGGGAACATCGCTCAGCAGGTTGAAAACAGGTGTAGCCAAGGTGGAGGAATTGTGGATTACCGCGCACCGGAGGGACTAGTCCCTCGGATGCACCGTTTTGTACACCCCGGGGGCGGACCGACCTAACTCCGGCAGCAATTGGTGCAACCGCCTACGCGGTGCCGTCGCCATTTCCCGGGCTGACGATGTCGTCGAGCTCCTCCAGCCCCACCAAAACGTCACGCGGTTTCGAGCCATTCGCAGGCCCAAGTATGCCTGCCAGCTCGAGTTGGTCGATGATGCGCGCGGCGCGACCGTAGCCGATGCTCATCCGTCGCTGGAGCAACGACGTCGAGCCGAGCTGGTTCTGAATGCAGACCTCGGCAGCCTGCCGAAACAGGGGGTCACGCTCGCCCGCTCCCTGCTCCCCGCTCCCTGCTCCCTCGTCGCCCTCCCGTTCCGCCTTCTCCAGGGCCGCCACCTGCTCGTCGATCGAGGTCCCGGGCGCGGCGGCAGCCGCAGTCGCATGCGCCTTGTACCACTCCATCAACCGCTCGGTCTCGTCCGTGGAAATGAACGCGCCCTGCACGCGCATCGGCTCGCTCTTGCCCGGCGGCAGAAACAGCATGTCCCCATTCCCCAACAACGTCTCGGCGCCGTTCTGGTCGAGAATGGTGCGGCTGTCGACTTTCGCCGAGACGCGGAAGGCGATCCGGCACGGGAAGTTGGCTTTGATGAGTCCCGTGATCACGTTTACCGACGGGCGCTGTGTCGCGAGAAGCAAATGAATGCCGATGGCGCGCGCCTTTTGGGCCAACACGGCGAGCGGTGTCTCGATCTCACCCTGCACGGTAAGCATCAGATCGGCGAGCTCGTCCAGGATCAGCACGATGTACGGGAGAATGCCGCCCGTGTACGCCGCATCGAACGGCAGCTCTTTCTGAATGCCCGCCTGCGTGGCCAGGGTCTCGCGCGGCCCTTTAAGCGGCGCCTTGCTGTCTACCTTCTTGTTGAAGTCGGTGATGTTGCGCGCGTGATTCGCATGGAGCAGCCGGTAGCGGCGCTCCATTTCCCACACCGCCCACTTCAACACATTCGCCGCCTTGTGGTGGCTCGTCACCACGGGAAGGCCGAGATGCGGCAGCGCGCTGTACATCGACAATTCGACCATCTTCGGGTCGATCATCAGCAGCTTCAGCTTGTCTGGGCCGTGCGCGTAGACCAGGCTCGTGATGATTGCGTTGATGCACACCGACTTTCCCGACCCCGTCGCGCCGGCGATGAGGAGGTGGGGCATCTTGGTGAGATCATCCACGACCTCATCCCCTTCGAGATTCCGTCCCAAGACCACTGGCAGCACGCGCGCGGCGCGGCGGAATTCCTCGCTGTCGATCAGATCGCGCACATGCACGAGACGCGGCGTCGGATTCGGCACTTCGATGCCGATCGCGGCCTTGCCGGGAATCGGCGCGACGATGCGGAGCGACTGGGCGCGCATCGCGAGCGCGAGATCGTCCGCGAGCGAAGAGACGCGACCCACCTTCACACCCCGTCCAGGCTGGAGCTCGAACCGCGTCACGACCGGCCCGACTGTCTTGTTCGTGATTTGCGCGCCGACGCGGAATGTCTCGAGCGTCGCGACCAGGCGGCGCCCCATGTCCTCGATCTGAGGCGCGTCGGGATCGGCGACGGCGCCGGGGCCTTCGGTGAGCAGCTCGATCGGCGGGATGAGCGAGCCGGGTGGGGGCGCCGGCGCGGGTTTGGGCGGCGGTGCGCCCTTTGGCTTTTTCGGGAAACGGGAAACGGGATACGGGACACGTTCTTCCGGAACTTGAGGGGGCGCTGCTTTTCTCGTTTCCCGTTGCGCGTTTCCCGTTTCCCGAGTTCTCAGTACGGTCAATGGATGCCAACCGATCGTCAGAATCCCAAGGGCCGATAAGGCGAATAGTCCGATGAGGACAGCCCCCGCCGTTCCAATCGCCCCTTGCACCCCGTTGGCGAGGAATCCGGGAAACAGTCCGACCAGGCGTTCGGTGCGGGTCCAGTTGGAATAGTCGGCAGGGAACACCGGGCCGATGGCCACGGCAACGCTGTAGGGAACCAGGAGAATGAGGCCCGCGCCGAGCGATGCGGTTCGGGCCCAGGAGAGCGCGCCGAGGCGGTCGAAGGCCGCGAGGGCCCATCCCACGCCAAGAATCGGCACCAAACCCGAGCCCAGACCGAACAGCTGCCACAGCGCTCCGCCGATCGACCGGCCCCAGCTGCCCGTGAGCGCCATCGGGGGTGGCAGCAACGTCAGGCCCAGGAAGACACCCACCAGCAGGGCCGCTATGCCGATCAGCTCTTGCCGCCCCTTGGCGTTCATGCCGCGATGCGGCGATCCGCGTAAACCGGAACGATCGAGAGGCGATCGGGACTGGCGCAGTACTTGACGTCATCGCCCAGCCCAACCTCCCCCAGCTGCCGCGCGGCGTCGCTCGCCCCGAGGGCATCCTGCCAGCCACCCTGCTGCGCGGCGAGGTCGAGGGACACCTGGGCAGCGTCATTGAGGGTGAGTTTTTTCGGGGGGACGCCCTTCTTCACGGCTTTGATCAGCCGGCCGGCGGTGTAGGCGTCTTCCAGGGCGAACTGCTTGTCCCGGCCGGCGCAGATGATCACGAGATCACCGCGCTCGTTGAACAGATTGCGGGCGCGCTCGGCCACTGCGCTGAAGTTCAGCGCGGCGGCAACCAGCACCGGATCGCCCCCCTGCGCCGCCAGGAGTGCGGGCGTGCCGTTGGTCGTGGCGAGAAACAGCGTCTTCCCGCCCACCGCCTCCCGGGTCATCTCGCGCGGCGAATTGCCGAGCGCAAACCCTTCGATCTTCAGCAGCCGCCGCTCGCCTGCCAACACGATGCCGTTCTTTTCCAGGTTGGCCGTGAGGCGCACGGCCTCTTCGGAGCTGGCGGCGGGCACGATGGCTTTGGCCCCGGCCGCGAGCGCCGTGACGATCGTGCTGGTCGCGCGGAGCACGTCAATGACGACAACCGCCCGGCCGGTCAGATCCCCCGCATTGAGGCCGAGTGGCGTGTGATACACGTCGATCTTCATGGCTGATCTTTGAGGAGTTGCGGCTCGCGCTCGAGGAATTTCGTGTCCACCTTGCCCGCGACGAAGTCCGGGTGGCGCATGACCCGGCCTAAAAATGGAATCGTCGTCGTCACACCCTCAATGATAAACGAGTCGAGTGCCTGGCGCATACGGGCGAGCGCCTCGGTCCGCGTGTTGCCGTGCACGATCACCTTCGCGAGCAGCGAATCGTAGTACGGCGGAACGGTGTAGCCCGCGTAGATGTGCGTGTCGACCCGCACGCCCGGACCGCCGGGTGGATGGTACGCGGTGATCAGCCCGGGTGACGGTTGGAAGTTGCGGCTGGGATCCTCGGCGTTGACGCGGCACTCGATCGCGTGACCGCGGAGGCGGTGCCCGTTCATCACGAACGACAGCGGCGCGCCCGAGGCGACCGCGATCTGCTCCTTCACAAGGTCGAAGTTGGTGCACATCTCGGTGACGGGGTGCTCGACCTGGATGCGCGTGTTCATCTCCATGAAGTAGAACGACCCGTCGGTGTCGAGCAGAAACTCGATCGTCCCCGCGCCCGCGTAGCCGATCGCCTCCGCGAGCTTGACGGCAGAGTCTCCGATGTCCTGGCGCAGCGTCTGGTCCACGGCGGGCGAGGGCGCCTCCTCGACGAGCTTCTGATGGCGGCGTTGCACCGAGCAATCGCGCTCGCACAGATGCATCACCTTGCCGTGCGTGTCGCCCATGATCTGGATCTCGATGTGCCGCGGGCGCGCGAGGTACTTCTCGATGTAGACCTCGTCCGAGTTGAAGGCGGCGAGCGCTTCCTGCTTGGCGAGGGTGAACGACTGCGCGAACTGATCGTCATCATTCGCGACGCGCATGCCCTTCCCGCCCCCGCCGGCGGCCGCCTTGATAATGACGGGGAAGCCGATCTCGCCCGCGACCTGTTGGCCTTCTTCGAGCGATTGGACGGGACCGGGCGAGCCGGGCACGGTCGGGACGCCCTGTTCTTTGGCCAGCTTCCGCGCCGCCGCCTTGTCGCCCATTTGGCGGATCTGATCCGGACTGGGCCCGATGAACGTGATATTGGACGCCGTCACCTTCTCGGCGAACTCGGCGTTCTCGGCGAGAAACCCGTAGCCGGGATGGATGGCGTCGGCGCCGGTGATTTCGGCGGCGGCGATCAGGCGCGGGATGTTGAGATAGCTGTCGCGGCTCGGGGCGCGACCGATGCAGACGTCGTCGTCGGCGAAGCGGACGTGCAACGACTCCCGGTCCGCTTCCGAATACACCGCCACCGTCTCGACGCCCAGCTCCTTACACGCGCGAATCACCCGCAGGGCGATTTCCCCGCGGTTCGCGATCAGCACTTTCTTGAACATTACGGCGTCAGCTCGATCGCCCCGGCGGCGTCGGCCCCGCCCAGCCGGTTCCCCGACGAATCGACGCCCGACACCTTCAGGGCGAACTCGCTCGGGTTCGTCGCGTAGAAGATCGCGCTCTCGTAGCTGATCACGCCTTGGCTGTACCAGTGGAACAATGACTGGTCGAAGCTCTGCATGCCGTACTGGACGGAGCCTTCGGCGATGAGATCGGGGATGTTGAGCTGCTTGGAGAGATCACGGATGTTGTCTGCGACGGCTGCCGTATTGATCAGTACCTCAGCCGCCGGTACTCGGCCGCGGCCATCCTTGCGCGGCACCAGACGCAGCGAGACGATCGCCTGCAGCGCCGTGGATAACAGGTGCCGGATTTCGTCGTGCTGGTGCGGCGGGAAGAACGAGATCACGCGGCTGACCGTCTGCGTTGCGTCGGTCGTGTGCAGCGTCGAGAACACCATGTGCCCCGTGTCGGCGGCCTTGAGCGCCGTGTCCAGCGTCTCCATGTCACGGATCTCGCCGATCAGGATCAGGTCGGGATCCTGCCGCAGCACGTGCCGCAGCGCGGAGTTGAACGTCAGCGTGTCGTTGCCGACTTCGCGCTGCGAGATGTTGGAGTGCTGGTCGCGATGCAGGAACTCGATCGGGTCCTCGATCGTGATGATGTTCACGCGGCGGTTGGTGTTCACGTGATTGATCATCGCGGCCAGCGCCGTCGATTTTCCCGATCCGGTCACTCCCGTCACCAGAACCAGTCCCCGCGGCTTGAGCGCGATTTCCTCCAGGACGCCCGGAAGATTCAGCTCTCGGATCAGCTTGACCTCGTAGGGAATCGCCCGGAAGGCGAACGCCACCGTGCCGCGCTGCTGGTAGACGTTGGTCCGGAACCGCCCCACGCCGGGCACGCCGATCGCGAAGTCCGCCTCTTTGTGCTCCGCGAACTCCTTCACCTGCCGGGGCGTCATGATCTGCTCGGCCAGCGATTTCAGCTCCTCGGGCTTGAGCGGCGCGGTATCGAGCGCAACCAAATCGCCGTTCACGCGAATGGTCGCCGGCCGGCCGACCTTGAGCAGGAGGTCGGAGCCGTTGCGCTGCACCATGGTCGTGATGGCTTGTTTGAAGTTGAATGCCGGCAGATTACTGTGTGTCGCCTCACCCATGCGGATCCACCCGGAAAAGGACCTGGCCGAATTCCACCGGCTGCGCGTTTTGCGCGGCGACTTCGCGAATCACGCCCGAGACCTCAGACTCGATCTCGTTCATGATTTTCATCGCTTCGATGATGCAGACCACCTGCCCCACATTCACCCGGCTGCCGACCTTCACGTACGGCTGCGCCGCCGGCTCCGGCGACTGATAGAAGGTGCCCACCATCGGTGACTTGATTTCACTGAGCTGCGGGCCGGCGGAGGGAGCCGCGCCGGCTTGCGGGGTGCCGCCCGGAGCGGCCCCCGGTGCGGCAGCGGGATGCGACACCACCACGTGCGCTGGGCCCCCCCCGCCCCCGCCAACCGTATTGCCCCCGTGCCCGGCCTTGGAAACCCGCACCGACGACCACGCCCCGAACAGCCCGCGGCGGATCTCGATGGCGCCCACCTCCGGGGCGTCCTTCAAGATCTGCACGATCTGGGCGATGATGTCGAGCTTCATACCGTGAAGATACCCCCCCTCGGCCCCTACACCAGTTCCACGAGTTCCGTACAACCGTCCGTCAGCAACACCGGCCCGTCCGCCGACAGATGCACATCGTCCTCGATGCGCACGCCGCCCCGTCCCGCGACGTAGACGCCCGGCTCGATCGTCACGACCGCGCCCTCGGGCAACGGCTCCGCCGAGGTGCGCGCGAGCCGCGGCGCTTCGTGGACTTCGAGACCCAGACCGTGACCCGTCGAATGACCGAATGCCGCGCCGAATCCGCGCGCTTCGATTGGATCGCGCGCGAGCGCGTCGGCCTCGCGGCCGCTCATGCCGGCGCGCACACCTTCGCGCGCGCGCCGCTGCGCGTCCTGCACCAACGCATAGAGCGCGCGTTGCGACTCATCGGCTCGCGCCCCCACCACCACGGTGCGCGTCACATCGGCGCAGTAGCCGTCCACGACGGCGCCAAAGTCTAGTAGCAGCCACTCTCCGGCCGCTACCGTGCGCGTGCTGGTATGCGCATGCGGCAACGCGCTGCGCGGCCCGCTCGCCACGATCGTCGAGAACGGATGGGCTTCGCTGCCGTGCCGGCGCAGCGCGCTCTCGAGCCGCCCGGCGATTTCCAGCTCCGTCTGGCCCGGCCGCACCGTCGCGAGCGTATCGCGCAGCGCCGTCGCGGCCAGCGCGGCCGCCGCGCGGATGGCGGCGATCTCGCCGGCATCCTTGCGCACGCGCAACCGTTCGACCAGCTCGCCGACCGGCTTCCAGCGCCACGCCGCACCGGCGCCCGAGGACAGCCGCTCCGCATCCTTCACGCTGACCGCATGCGCCTCGAAGCCGAGGAGGCCGAGTGTGCCTCCACCGCGCGTCAGCGTCGGCAGCTCCTTAAAGAGCCGGTCCCACAGGCTCGTTGCTTCGATCTCGACGCGCGCCAGCGCGCCGCATTGCTGCCGCGCCTGCTCGTCGTAGCGGAAATCCGTCACCAGCAGGAGCGCATGCCGAGTTGCCACCGCCACGCCGGCCGACCCGCTGAAACCCGTCAGGTAGCGGATGTTGGGACGCGATGTGACGAGCAGCGCGTCCAGCCCCTCCGCTTCGAGCAGCGCGACGAGTGCCGCGTGGCGCTCGGCGCGCCGGTCAGCGGCGGAGGACATCGCGGGACGCGAGATGGCCCACGAGCCCCTCGAGCCCCAGGAGATAGCTGTCGGCCCCGAACCCCGTCACCACACCGACCGCGAGATCCGCGAGCAGCGACTTTCGCCGCTCGGGCTCGCGTCCAAAAATGTTCGACAGATGGACTTCGACGAACGGCACGCGCACCGCCAGCAGCGCGTCCCGCACGGCCAGACTGGTGTGTGTGAACGCGGCGGCGTTGATGAGCGCGCCGTCTGCTTTTCCTCTGAGGCTGTGGATCGCGTCGACAAA
Source organism: Gemmatimonadales bacterium (assembly GCA_036002655.1). Taxonomy (GTDB): domain Bacteria; phylum Gemmatimonadota; class Gemmatimonadetes; order Gemmatimonadales; family GWC2-71-9; genus 20CM-2-65-7. Next base: position 31,036 of record DASYTD010000107.1, on the reverse strand, counting down.
TTCGCCTTCGTGATTCGTCTGGACCCACGTGCACTCGACGCCCAACGCGCGCGCGCGCTCCCGCGTCGCGCGCTCGATCTCCGCGAGGCTCGTGCGGCCGTAGATCTCAGGCTCGCGCTCACCCAACAGATTCAGATTGGGGCCGTTCAGCACGGCGATGTGGGGAGACACTAGGATTTGAGCTTTTTCAACCACTGCTGGAACTGATCGGCCTCCGCCTCATCCTCGGGCGGTCGCTGCGACCGGCCGGACGTACGGCTGCCGCCGGGCGCCTTCGGCGATGTGGTCTCGGGAGTGGATGTGCCCGCCCCCGCCCCCCCCGCCCCCCCCGCCACCCCGCCGGCACCCGGGAAGAACTCGTCGAAGGAGAAGCCGCCGGTCTTCGACCCATCGTCCGTCGCGGCGCCTCCCCCCGGTGCCGCGGCGCTTGCCGCTGACGGTTCCGTGCCAGCCGGTTGGACGGTCGAACGCCGCGCCGCTTCCTCACCGAAGACCGAATCGAGCGAGATATGATCCTGCGCCGGATGCGACGGTTCGCCCGGCTGGGGTCCCGCCGCGTCGAAGGCGGCCGCGAGCGTGCTCTGCTCTTCGGGAGCCATTGGTGCCGGTGCGGCCCCGCGTCCCGACCAAATGCCCTTGAGAAATGCCTGCGCCGACACCCCCGAGCCCTTTTTCCCACCGGACGACAACTGCTCGACTTTGCTCTTCAGCCTCGCGTCGTTGGGGCGCTGCGCGAGCAACGCTCGATAGACCCGCAGCGCATCCTGCGGGTGGCCTTGCTTCAGGTACAGCTCCGCCATCGTCTCCGTGAGCACGGGCTCGGCCTGCGACAACGCCGCGGTATCGGCCGCCCCATCATCGTCGGAAAGGGCGACGGCGGCAGGCACTCGCGCCTTCGCCTGCGGCGGTGGGGCCGGCGGTGGTGGTGGGGAGGGCGCGGGCTGGGGCGGGCGCGGGAGGGGCGGGGGGGGCGGGGGGGGCCGGGGGGGCTGCTTAGCAGGCGCGCGTATCTCGTCGTCCGGCATGATCAATGGCAGGTCAACCTCAGGCAGCGCCTCGTCGAGATCGGGCCCGCCCTTCGCCTCAGCAGGTTCGGGCGCGTCCAACTTGAACATGCCGCTGCCTTCATACTGCGTCCGCGCGAGCCCTTCGACCTCCACCTGCTCGATCTGCTCCGCATTCAGCTCGACGTCTTCCTGAACTTCGAGCCCTTCCGCCTTCGCGGCCGCATGGGCATTGGGATTGAAACTGATCGGGTTCTCGAAATTCTCGACTTCCGCGCTGGGCTTTGCCGCGAGTGTCGTCTCAACACGCTCTTCGTGCTCCACGGCGAAATCCGGCTTGGCCATCGGCGCGGTCGCGGCAGTAGGGCTGGCGGCGGCCTTGCCTTTGGCCCGGGCGAGGGCTTCGGCCGCATCGCCGTTCATGGGATCGGCGTTCAGCAGCCGCGCCAGCCACTCGACTTCTTCCTCGTACTTTCCGTTCCGTTCGGCGAGCTCGGCGAGACCGCGCAGCGCGATGATGTTTTCGCCGTCCAGCTCGAGCACTTTCTTGAAGACGCCGAGGGCGGCGTTATCGTCTTTCTTGTCGACGAGGCAGCGAGCGTAGACGATGTAGGCGCTGACGTAATCGGGGTGGAGCTTGAGGCCGTTCTGACAGAGGTCGACCGCGTTATCTATAAGCCCTGCTTTACGATAGGCGTCCGCCAATGGGGCAAAGTTTCGGCCCTTGGGGTTATCGCGAAAGCGTGCTTCGAGCTTGTCGATCTCGCTGGTATAGGCCACGGCCTAAGTCTATGTGGGAATTGGAGGAAGATAGCGTTTGGCCGGCGCTGCTGTCAAATGACCCGCGAGTCTGTGCGCTTGAGTTTGTGCGTTGTGGTTTTTAGACTTATGCCCCTTCACCCCTCCTTCTGACCGGAGTTCGAAGTCGCCATGCTGCGCACGATGCGCTCCAACGCCAAGTGGGTCTTCTACATCCTCGCCGTCGCCTTCATCGGCTGGCTTGCGGTTGGCCAAGTGATGGAGATCCTCGGTCCCAGCGGGAGCGTCGTGCTCCGGGTGAATAGGCAGGAATTCCAGGTCACCGAATACCAGCGGCGCCTCCAGATCGCCTACGACCAATACCGGCAGCAGAACGGCACCGCGCCGCTGACGCGGGAAGACGAGCAGCAGATCCAGGATCAAGTCATCAATCAGATGATCCAGGATGCGCTGCTCGAGCAGGAATACCGGCGCTTGGGCATCCGCGTCTCGGACGCTGAGATCATCGAAGCGGCGCGGACGTCGCCGCCGCCCGAAGTGATGCGCGATCCGCAGTTCCAAACCGACAGCCAATTCGACATCCGCAAGTGGCAGCAGTTCCTGGCCACCAATACCGATCGCCAGTTGCTCGCGCAGATCGAAGCGATCTACCGCGAGCAGATCCCCCGCATCAAGCTGGCGCAGTATCTCACCAGCGACGTCTACGTTTCCGACGCGAAGCTGTGGCGGACCTACAAAGATCAGCATGACTCGGTGCGCATCGCGTCGCTCGCGGTGTGGCCGTACAACCTGCCGGACACCACCGCGATCAGCGACGCGGAGCTGTCGGCGTATGTCGCGAAGCACCCCGACGACTTCAAGCGGCCGGCAGTCGCGCATGTGCGGTTCATCGCGCTGCCCCGTCTCCCCGATGCCGCCGACAGCGCGGCCGCGCGCGCGCACGTCGCGCGCGTTCGCAGCGAGCTGGCGCGCGGCGCGAAGTTCGAAGACGTCGCGCGGCGCGAGTCGAGCGACAGCGTGAGTGGTCAGCGGGGCGGCGATTTGGGCTGGGTGAAGCGCACTGAGTCGAACTTCGACGCGCAATTCCTGCTCGGGTTGCGCGGGCTCAAGCCCGGGCAGGTCTCGGCACCGGTTGCCACCCAGTTCGGCTATCACTTGATCCGCGTCGATCAGGCGAACGGTGATTCCGTCAAGGTTCGTCACATCCTGATCCCGATCGCGCTGCAAGGCGCGCACCTCGATCAGGTGGAAGCGCGCGCCGACACGCTGGAGCGGCTGGCGGCGGAACGTAGCGACCCGACCGTGCTGGACAGCGTGGCGCGCCGCCTGGGCCTACAGGTATCGCCGGTCTACCAGGTCGTCGAGGGCGAGCGCTTCAATCTCGGTCGGTACGTGATCCCCAACGTCAGCATCTGGGCGTTCGAGGCGCCCATCGGCGAAACGAGCCCGGTGATCGAGGCGGCGCCTGCGTATTACATCTTCCGGCTCGACTCCGTGACCGCGGGCGGTGTGCCGCCGCTGAATCAGATCCGGGCGCGCGTGAGTGCCGTTGTCCGCCTGGAGAAACAGAAAGTCACCGCGCGCCACCGCGCCGATTCGCTCGCCACGGTGCTCAAGAGCGTGCCGGATCTCACGACCGCCGCGACGGCGCGGGGCCTCGACGTCCAGCGCTTCGGTCCGTTCACGCGGCTGCGGCCGCCGAGCTACCTCGGGCGGGAGCCGATCGTCGTCGGGGCGTCGTTCGGGTTGCCGCTGGGACAGCGCAGCGGCGTGATCGAGGGCGACGGCGGCTACTTCATCGTCCAGTCACTGGGGCGCAAGCTGGCGGACTCGAGCGCATGGCTCGCCCAGCGGGATGTGCAGCGCAACCAGCTGCGCCAGGCGGTGCAACAGGCACGGATTCAGCAATTCATGGAAGGCGTGCGCGCCAGGGCTAAGATTGTGGATCGGCGCAAGGAGATCTTCAAGGCGCAGGCGTCGGCGGAACCCGACGCAGGGGCGCTCTTCTAGGCTACTCCACCAGGCGCTTCGGCTTGGCGTCCCGCGGGGGCTCCTCCTCCGCGGACGGCATGCGATGGATGCTGTTTTCCGCATCCGAGAGCGCGCGCTTGAACTCCCGCAGGCCCTTCCCCACCGCCCGGCCCGCCTCGGGCAGCCGATTGGCGCCGAAGACGAGCAGTACGATCAGCATCAGGATGACGATTTCGCTGCCGCTCAGATTCCCCAGCATACCCCACCGCCTTTAATGCGTCAGGCGCTTCGGCGCGTCGCTGTTCGCCGTGGGCGCCGCCACCGATGGCGGCGGAGGAGTCGGGGGGGGCTCACTGGCTTCGACGTCCTTGAGACCCCGTTTGAATTCCTTGATGCCTTTGCCGATCGACGCGCCGATCTCGGGGATGCGCCTGGCACCGAAGAACAGCACCAGGATCAGCAGCAGGATCGCGATTTCGGTGAAGCCAAGATTGCCGAACATGGTTCGCCTTTCTAGAAGAGCGAGCGGGCGACGAGATACGCGATCACGACGCCGACGACGGCGAGCAGCGAGACATCGAGCCCGATAGGTCCTAGCGTAATCGACATCACCAGCAAATCCAAGTGGATCGGCCCAATGGTCGGCGTCACCGCCCACGTGAACACTTCCTTCGCCGGGCCCTGCGGCAGGAAGCGCCGCAAGAACGCGTGCACCAACCCGCCCAGCACGAAACCTACCGCCAGGACACCAAGATAGAAGAGCGGGCGACGGGGGCCGTGGGGCACGATCTAGCTGCGCCGTTCCACAGCGTACGCAATGCTCCCCTGCAGCGCGTCCCGCGCCGACGAGGGCGGCAGCACATCGAGCTCAGCCTCGGCCTGTTGCGCGAGATCGAGCGCGCGCTGCCGCGCCGTCTCGAGCCCGCCTTCCGCCTCCACTAACCGGATCACCTCAGCGACCAAATCGTCACTCGGCTCTGCCGAAGCCATCAGCTCGGCCACCACCCGCCGGCCGCTCCCTTCCGCCGGCAACCGTGCCAGCGCGGCGATCAGCGGCAGCGTGACCTTGTGCTCCCGCAGGTCCAAGCCGGACGGCTTGCCCGTCACCGCTTCCGGCTCCGTGTAGTCGAGTAGATCATCGGTGATCTGGAAGGCCATCCCCAGCAGCATCCCGAATTGTGCCAACGCCTGACGATAACCCGGCGACGCATTGCGGGCCCCGACCTCGCATGCGCCCGACAACAGCGACGCTGTTTTCGCCCGAATCAGCTTGTCATACGCGCCTTCGCCGTACGCGAGCTTATCGTGCGCTTCGAGCTGGCGCATCTCGCCCACCGTCATCTCGTTCGTCACGCGCGCGAGCACGCGCAGCGCGTCGTGGTCGTCCAGTCGCACCAGCTCGATGATCGCGCGCGAGTAGAGATAGTCGCCCATGATCACGGCGATCTGATGCGAAAACAGCGCGTTGATCGTCGGCAAGCCGCGCCGCAGCACGGAATGATCCACCGAGTCGTCGTGCACCAGGGTGGCGAGATGAATCAGCTCCACCACGGCGGCCAGGGTCACGGCGCGCGCGTCCGTACATCCCGCCGCTTGGTGGCTCAGCAGCAACAACGTCGGCCGGAACAGCTTCCCCTTCATCTGGAGCAGATGGTCGTTCACTTCGCTCACGATCGGGAAATCGGCGGCGATGACGCGCTGCAGCTCCGCCACGACCAGCTCGAGCTCGCCGGCGACAGGCCGCTGGACGTCGCGGAGACTGACGCGAGTGACCTGTTGGCTCATGTCATTTCGCCTTGGCCAGCGCTTTCACGCGCTGCTCGGCATCGAGGAACCGGATGTCCACGGCGAAGACGCGGCCGTACAGGTCGCGGGCGTCGGCCTTCTTGCCCTGCTGCTCGAGGGCGCGGCCCAGCCAGTACAAGACGCCGAGTCGTTCCTGATCGCCGGAGGCGGGCAGGTCGAGGCCGCGCCGCAGAATCGACTCGGCCACGCCGAATGCGCCCTTTTCGAAGAAGCAGATGCCGAGCATTTCCGAGGTGCGCAGCTTGCCTTCGGGAGCGTGCAGCGCCTTTTGCAGCTCCGCGATCGCCTCGTCGAGCAAGCCCATCTCTTTGAACGCGACGCCCAGATCGTAGTGCGACTGGAAGTCGGTGTCGTCGATGTTCTCGTCGATGCCCTGCTTGAAGCGCGCCAGCATGTCCTGAAAATCCTGCTCCTCGTCGCCGGTGGGCTCCTCATCCGCAACGGTCATCCGCGTGTCTTTCGCCGGCGGACCATCGTCCTCGTCGTCGCTGAGCATGGAGCCCAGGTCGACGAAGTCGCCGTCCAGCGCGGCCTCGTCGCGGACCTTCATCTTCGCGTCTTTCGCCTTGACCTTGCCTTCCGGCTTGCCGGACGGCGCGACGGCCGGCGCGAGCATCGACAGCGCGCCCTTGGCGCGCTCGTTCTTGGGATCGTGGTCGGCAACCCGCGCATACACGGCGCGCGCCTTGTCCGGAAGGTCCGAGCGCAACAGCGCATCGGCGAGCTCGAGATACGCGTCGATCAGCTTGGCCTTGTCGCCGGCCTTGAAGGCGAACTCCACCGCTTTCTGCCGATGGCGCACGCTGTTGGGATCGAGGTGCAGGACTTCGTCCACGAGATCGCGCGCCTGCCGGAGATTGCCGGCGTTCTCGAAGCCCCCCGTCGCGAGGTCGAGCTCTTCGATCCCGCGCTCCCGGTCGCCCTGCTCGACCAGCGCTTCGCCGAGCGCTTGATGTGCTTCGGGATCGTCGGGATTGTCCGCGACGCGCGACTCGAGCTCCTCGATGCGCGGCGCCGCGGGTGTCTCCTCGATGTTGGAGAACACCAGCGAGCCCGCCTGATCTCCGGCGGTGTTGATCTCGTCGATGCCCAAATCAATGAACCCGGACCGACGCTGCCCCGGAGCGATGGACGTCACGTCCTCGGTCTGGATGAAGCTCGGGTGCGACCGCGGCTCGTCGATGGCCAGCGGCTCGTCATCCACGTCGTGCCCTGCATCCGTCGTCGCGGTCTCGAAATCCGGCTCGAGCTCGAGCGGCGGGACTTCGACGACCGTCTTACGCTTTCCCGGACCTGACGGCGGTGTTGCCGTGGGCGCGGACGGGCGCTTGGGAACCACCGGTTTCACGCGTGGCGGCTCGGGCGCGGCCGACTTCCCACCGAGCGGCTTCAACTTGGGAGCCGCGGGAGCAGGTGGAGGAGGAGCCGCTTTCTTGGCGGGCGCTTTGCGTGGTGGTGGCTTCACATCGATGTTGCCCTCGAGCACGAGGTCCGCATCATCCAGCCCAGGCACTTCGTCCGCGCTTACCTCCGGAACCGTCGGCTCGAGCTCCGCCATCGGCGGCAAGTCGAGATCCGCAGGATTCAGCTCCTCGCGGATCGAGGGCGTCTTGGGGCTGCTCGCGCGCACCTGACCGAAGTCGGTGACCGTCGTTTCGAGGCCTTCGAGCATCCCGCCGCTGGACACGCCGCCCGGCGCTTCATCGACCAGACTCGTGGTCTCGATCTGGAGCGACTCGTCCGGCTCGGGCACGACCGGAGGCGGGGCCTTGGCCGGAGCGACCCCGGGGAGGGGCCCTTTGGTGGACTTGGCTACACGCGGCTCATCGAGATCGAGAAACACGAGACTCGACGTCTTCCGCTTGCCCGACCTGCTGAGGTCGTCTTTCTCCGCGGGCGGGGCCGTTTTCGCCGCGGAGGGCGTGCTCATACGGGGGGCGGAGCCGCGCTTCCCCGGATCGGTGCCGTACAACTTGAGATGCTCGGACAGCATCTCGCGCAGGCCGGCGCCCTCCGCCGAGATGTCGGTGAATTCCTTCAGCGCCGCGAACGCGTGTTCGATCTTTCCGACTTTCTGCATGCGCTCGGCGTACTCGACGAAGTTCTGCTTGGCTTCGGCCATGAACCCTTTGGCCGCGTATAGCTTGGCCAACTTCAAATACGTCGTCTGCCGCGCGGGAGCATTGCGCAGCACCTTGTTGCACATCGCGATGGCGTTGTTGTGGAATCCCAGCTCGGCGTATTTGTCCACCGCCTGGTCGTAGTAGTCCGCCGCCAGGCCGGGATCCTTCAGCTTGATGTAGAGATCACCGATGCGGTTGTAGATCGAGAGGTCGGGATTCGCCTCGCCGTCGGATTCTTGCGCGTTGAGGACCTCGAGCCAGATCTCGACGGCGCGCTTCGGATCCTTGGCCTCGAGACCTTTCGCCTTCTCTTTGAGCTGCTCAAGCTTGGACATTGGAACGACTAAGATATCGGGGCCGTCCTAGGGGGACAAGCCGAACCTGCTGTCCAGACGGCGCTTACGACGTCCCCACCCATCCAATAGGCCACTTCCCGCCAGTCGTCCACCGCCGCAATCACGAGGTCCGCGACACAGCCGGGGGCGATCTGACCGCGGCCCTGGGCAAGACCCAGCGCGGCCGCGGCGTTGATCGTCACGGCCGTCACAACTTCCGCGTGACGTAGGCCGAGTTGCGAGACACCGAGCGCCATGACGAGCGGCAGGCTCAGCGTGGGAGACGTTCCGGGATTGTAGTCGGTGGCCAATGCGACCGCCGCCCCCGCTTCTACGAGCCGGCGCGCGGGCGCCTGCGAGCGCGTGCCGAGGAAGATCAGCGTCGCGGGCAGGAGCACCGCGACGGTTGGACTCGCCGCCAGCGCGCGAATACCCGCATCGGAGATCGCGGCGAGATGGTCGGCCGAGAGTGCTCCCAGCTCGGCGGCGAGCTCCGCGCCGCCCGACCCGTCGAGCTCATCGGCGTGCAGCTTGATCGCGAGCCCGTGTCGGGCTGCGGCGGTCAGCACCTGGCGACTTTCGGCCGCGCTGAACACGCCCGGTTCGCAAAACACGTCACAACAGCGCGCGAGCCCCTCGCGCGCGACGGCCGGAATCATTTCCTCACAGACGAGCTGCACGTAGGCCGCGCGATTGCCGCGGTACTCGGGAGGCACCTCGTGCGCACCGAGGAATGTCGGGATGAGTGTCGCCGGCAACGCGGCCGCGGCGCGCCGGATCACGCGCAGCTGCTTCAGCTCCGCTTCGAGCTCCAGGCCATAGCCCGACTTCACCTCGATGGTCGTCGCGCCGTGCGCCATCAAGGTGCGGAGCCGGGACAGCGTGAGTGCTTCGAGCTCCGCCTCCGATCGGCTGCGCACGTCGCGCACCGATTGGAGAATCCCTCCGCCCGCGGCCGCGATCGCTTTGTAATCCACGCCGAGCGCGCGGCGCTCGTGATCGTCGAGCCGCGGCGCGCCGAACACGGCGTGCGTATGGCAGTCGATGAATCCGGGAAACAATACCCCGTTGACCTCGACTTCTCGTACGGGCGCTGCATGCTGCGCCCCTACATCCCGCCGCGGCCCTACCCAGGCGATGCGCTGGTCGTCGATCAGCACCGCCGCATCGCGCAGGACCTCGACCTCGGCCATCTCGCGCCCGCGACGCGCGCGCGCAGGCCCACGACACGTCACGACCTGCCGCGCACCGACGAGCAGCGTCTTCAGTCGAGATCCTCGCTCATCGGCAGGCGGAGGTGATTCCGCCGCGCCGTTTCGATCGCTTCCGGATATCCGGCATCCGCATGACGCGCGACACCGATTCCGGGATCATTGGTGAGGACGCGCTCGAGCCGCTTGCCGGCGGCGGGCGTGCCATCGGCGACGATCACCTGCCCCGCATGCAACGAGTTCCCGATGCCGACGCCGCCACCGTGATGGAATGAGACCCACGAGGCGCCGGAGGCGGTATTGAGCAGCGCGTTGAGAATCGCCCAATCGGCGATCGCGTCGGAGCCGTCGCGCATGCCCTCGGTCTCGCGGAACGGCGACGCGACCGATCCGGTGTCGAGATGGTCACGGCCGATCACGATCGGCGCGGAGAGCTCGCCGCGGCGCACGAGGTCATTCAGCGCGACACCAAAACGGGCGCGCTCGCCCTGTCCCAGCCAACAGATGCGCGCCGGCAGGCCTTGAAATGCGATACGCTCCTGCGCCAGCGTGATCCAGCGCTTGAGATGCGCGTTCTCCGGGAACAGCTCGAGCACCAAGCGATCGGTGCGATGCAGGTCCGCCGCATCACCCGACAGTGCCACCCATCGGAACGGCCCTTTGCCTTCACAGAAAAGCGGGCGGATGTACTCCGGGACAAAGCCGGGGATGGCGAACGCCTCCGCCACGCCGGCGTCGCGGGCTTCGGTGCGAAGGTTGTTTCCATAATCGAATGCGACCGCACCGCGTCTTTGAAACGCGAGCATCGCGCGCACGTGCGTCGCGATGCTCGCGCGTGAACGCTGGATGTAGTCGTCGGGAGATTTGCGTCGCAGCTCGGCGGCCGCGGCGGGCGTCAGGCCCGACGGGATGTAGCCGTTGAGCGGGTCGTGCGCCGACGTCTGGTCGGTCACGATGTCGGGCGCAAAGTCGCGGCTCACGAGCTCGGGCAGCACATCGGCACAGTTGCCGACGAGGCCGACCGACCGCGCCGTGCCGGCGCGTTTGGCCTCGGCGCACCACGCCAGCGCCTCGTCCAACGACGCCGTCGAGCGATCGAGATACCGCGTCTCCAAGCGGCGCTGCACGCGGGTGGGGTCGACTTCGACCGCCAGACAGATTCCTTCATTCATGGTGGCGGCAAGCGGCTGCGCTCCGCCCATCCCGCCTAATCCACCGGTGAGAAGTATCCGGCCGCGAAGCGATCCTCCAAAATGCCGTGCGGCCACTGCCGCTAGCGTCTCATATGTTCCTTGCAGAATTCCCTGCGTGCCGATGTAGATCCACGATCCCGCGGTCATCTGACCGTACATGATCAGTCCGCGGCGTTCGAGATCGCGGAATACGTCCCACGTCGCATAGCGGCCGACGAGATTCGCATTGGCGATGAGCACGCGTGGTGCGTCCGGATGCGTCGTGAAGACGCCAACCGGTTTCCCCGACTGCACCAGCAGCGTCTCGTCGTCCCCCAGGGTGCGCAGCGTGCGGCAGATCGCGTCGAATGCGGCCCAGCTCCGCGCCGCCTTGCCCGTCCCGCCGTAAACCACCAGATCCTGCGGCCGCTCCGCGACCTCGGGATCGAGGTTGTTCATCAACATGCGCAGCGCGGCTTCCTGCACCCATCCTTTGCAGGACGTGGTCGCGCCGCGTGGGGCGCGAACGATCCGCGCGCTTCCCGTCACGGCGCGAACCGCCCCTCGCGAATGCCGTTCGCCACCTTCTCGATATCGGCGGTGAGCGGGCGGTCCGCGGTGAGCGCCGCTGAATCCTGCCGCACGGCCGCGTGGACGCGGGCAACTGCTTTGGCGGGCTGTAATGGCTTCAGAAATTCGAGTCCCTGCGCGCTGGCCAGCAGCTCGATGGCGACGATGCGCTCCGCGTTGGCGAGGATGCGTCCCGCCTTCCACGCCGCGCTCATGCCCATCGGCACGACGTCTTCCTGATTGCCTTCGGTGGGCACCGATTGCACGCTCGCGGGCGTCGCCAGTACCCGGCAGTCGGCGACGAGCGCCGCGGCAGCGATCTGCGCGGTCATGAATCCCGATTCGAGGCCGGGATCGTACGCCAGAAACGCCGGCAGCCCCGACGAGAGATCAGGATTCACCACGCGCTCCAGGCGCCGCTCCGCGAGTCCCGCCAGCGTGGTGAGCGCGATGCCGATGACGTCGAGCGCGAGGGCGATCGGCTGACCATGGAAGTTTCCACCCGAGAGCACGTCGTCACCGAATACGAGGGGATTGTCCGTCGCCGCGTTCAGCTCCGTCGTGACGAGCCGCTCGGCGAATGCGAGCCCCTCACCGACCGCACCGAGAACCTGCGGCGTGCAGCGCAGCGAGTACGCGTCTTGCACCCGCGGATCATTTTCCCGATGCGACTCCCGGATCTCGCTGTCCGCGAGCAGCTCCCGCAGCAGCGCGGCCGAGCGCTGCTGCCAGGGGTGCGGGCGGGCATCGTGAATCCGCTGGTCGAACGGGTCGGGACTGCCGCGCACGGCCTCGAGACTCATGGCGGCGGCCGCATGCGCGGTTCGCCACACCATCCAGGCGTCGCTCACGAGCAGCGCAGCGAGTCCCGTTTGCGCTTGTGTCCCGTTCACAAAGGCCAGGCCTTCCTTGGCCTCCAGGATGATCGGGCGCGGCACCTTCACGTCTCCTTCGCCGATCATCGCGAGCGCCAGGTGTGACAGCGGCGCGAGATCTCCCGAGGCGCCGACGCTGCCCTGCGACGGAACGGTGGGATGAATCTTCCGATTCAGCATCTCGACAAGCAGCTCGGGCAGCACCGGCCGCACGCCGCTCGTGCCGCGCACGAGCACGTTCGCGCGGAGCAGCATCATCGCGCGCACGGCGTCCACGGCCAGTGGCTCGCCGATCCCGGAGGCGTGGCTGCGAATGAGATTGAGCTGCAGCTGGCGCGCCTGCTCGGTGGGAATCCGGACGTGGGCGAGCTTCCCGAAACCGGTGTTGACTCCGTAGATCGTCTGGCCGCGAAGGGCGGCCGCTTCGACCGACTGCCGGGACTCCTGGACCGCCTGGATGGCCTTGGGATCGAGCGCCACGGCGGCATTCCGTCGGGCTACGGCGACGACGTCGGCAATGGACAGGGAACGGCCATCGAGTGTGACGGGCTTCGACATGGTGACAAAAGCTAAAGCGCCGGAGTGGCTGTGGACACTCCGGCGCCTTAGCTGACCCCGACGACCTATTTCGAGCCTGAAACCACGGTGCCAGTCGCCATTGCGGTCGACTGCCCGGCGCGAATCTGCAGCTCAGGGTTGCCCGGATCAGTTTGGAAGCTCCAGTCAAAGATCAGGTAGTCTCGACCGACGTGCGTGATGCGCAGTGCTCCGTAGCGCAGCGTCGTGCCCTCGACGATCTCGAAGACGTACGCGTAACCCGGGACTGCCTGAATCATGCTGCGGGAGTAGCCGGACGCCGGCGCGAAGTCAATCGACGTCAGGTCCGCGACAGGGGAGTTGCTGTACAGGCGCATCTGCGTCCCCGAGAACTCGGGCACCAGCCAGAGCGTCGAATCGGTCGGGTCGCGATACACCCAGAAATCGATGCTCGTCAGGTTGCCAGACTGCACCCGGCCCAGCTCCGAAGCCTGAGCACGACCGTCACTGTTGACGTCCTGCCAGAACCGGAAGCCTGATCTGGTCGTGTCTTCGTCATAGGCGAACACGAGCGTGTTCCGCGCATCGGGCCGCGGCGTGTCCTGGCGCAACGGCGACCAGAGGCTCTCGTAACCCTCTCGGCTCACCGCGGACACGCCAAAGCAGCGAGGCACGCCGTTCGACATCGCGCTCGCGAGGAACTCGGGCGCCACCGTCGTGCCTTCGAGCAGCCAGCTCGTGCCGCAGAGACCGGTATCGAGATTGTAGGCCGTACTGTAGATGCGGTACCACTTGAATCGCGTGGGCGCGTTGACGTACGAGCTGTCGTCCCACTCGAGGTGAATCGCGCCGTTCAAGGAAATCGAGAACAGCCAGCCCGGAGAATCGAGCTGCAGCCGCTCGTCCACCGTGATGACGTTGCTGTTGCCGCTCTCGTTGCCGTTCACGTTAACGGCCGTCACCAGGTATTGCAGGTGCGGCACGCCGTTATCGTGGAATGTGTTGGAGCTTGTTTCCCCGCGCAGACCGTACGACGCGCTCGTCGAGCTGCGGGAGTAGATGCGATAGCTCGACAGATCTGCGTCGGTGACGTCATCCCAGATCAGCAGAATGCCCAAGGGACGATTGGGATCGCCGCTGGGCTCGAGCTCATACGTCAGGTTGGCTGGCGTGGACGGTACGCCGCCCCCACCGCCGGGATCCACAAACGAGCTGTGGCAAGCAACCGTGATCAGTAAGAGCGATGCCAAGAGCAAACGCATAGGAGCCTCAGGACGGAGATCAACCGTGGTGTAAGCACAGCTCATGCCCGAGGCGAAGTATGTGATTTTCAGCGAGTTACAACAGAGCGCCTTTTGACTGTGTCACCGGCAGAGGACAGCAACGCCTACCGCACGTAGGTGTGCTGGTCGTAGTCGAACTTGATGTCGGGCTGATCGGTCAGCGTGATGTTGAAGCTGAAGGCGAAGTTGCCGGTGCCCGTCTTGGCGAAGACGAAGCTGGCGTGCCAGCGCCGCAGATCGCGCTGGAAACTCACGGAGTGATAGGCGAACTGCCGGGTCACAAAGTCATACGAGGTGCCCCAGTTCGCGGTCCAGTTGCGGGTCGGGCTGAACGACATGTTCAAGCCGGCGGTTTGCCTGCCGGCCTGGTGCTTCAACTGAAACGTGGTATCGCCGCGGCTGCGCGAGCTCGAGAAGGTCACGCCCAGCGAAAAATTGCCGCCTCCGGGCGCGCCGTAGCCCCCCGTCCCGTAGCGCCCCGATCCCGGGCCGTACGGCTGGCGAGTGCTCCCCTGGTAGCGCCGAAAATCATTCCCGGGAGCACCAGCCGTCCCAGTCTGCGTCGTGTCGGGCGGGGGCTCGGGTGGTGGACGACCCTTCAGCCCGAGCAGCCGCGCGATCCCGGCGACCGTCCCCGGCCCCACCTGGAACGACGCCGACACGCTTTGCAGGAAGGGATCGAACTTCGCCGAATCGGTTCCGACCTGGCCCTTCCACAGATCGTGCACGATCCCCAGCTGAAATCCCGGGAGTAGCTCCGATAGGAACGTGTTGCTGATGGTCCCCGTTTGCCAGCCAACCCGGTGCGGCTGCTTCGCCTGTTCGAAGTTGTAGCTGATCCCCGATGTGTTGATGCTGAGCAGCCGAATCTTGCGCGGTTCCCTGTCCGAGGCCGTATCGCCGGGCGGCGGCTTGAGCTTCGCCTCGAAATTCTGCGAGAAACCCAGGCTGATGGTCTGTTGCGGATCACTGCGGGCATTGAGTGTTCGGCCGGTCGGGTCGAGCGCGCGCGCGTACGCCTCGGGTACTTTGGCGCCCGGCGCGTACTGCCAGCTGACAAGGGGCGAGATCGAGTGGCGGATGCGTGCCAGCGGTCCAAATCCGGGGAAGAAGCCGAAGAACGTCGGAGACATGCTCGCACTGAACGCCAGCCGTTTGCCCTGGTGGACGTACTCCCCGCCCGAGAATTGATTGCGCAGCATGAAGGGACCGGCGCCCGTCTTGTTCACGATGGACACGCCCGGCTGCAGCTTCCAGGTGCCCGAGAACAATGGCGGCAGGTTGATGCCGGTCTGCCAATCGACCCGGGTCTCGAACGTCTGGCCAAATAGCACCCGGCGGATGCCGCCGGCGCTGTCTCCCGGAAGCGAGAACTCCCGCCGGCCGTGCGTGAACACATCCTGGACCGTGATGCTGTTCGCCCAATTCCAGCGCCCAATGCGGATGGGCGTTTGCAGTGAGATGTTCGTTTGGCGATCGGTCGTGAACAGCGGGAGGGTGCGCACCGCGGCTGTGTCACCCGGCAGCGACGGAAGCAGCAGCTCCCCGCCCGATTGATGAAAGTTCTGCGTATTGGTGAAACTCAAGCCGGGAGACCAGGTAATGGATTTCGAGATGTTCACCGCGGACGGCGTCAAGGTGATCGACGGAAATCCCTGTTGCACGGCGTCCGTGGAGAGATCCTGCCGCCGGGTACCGCCGATCGACAGAGTCGCCCAGGAAAAGCGCTTGCTGAAGTTCAAACTCGAGTTGACCGACGCCATGACCTGGTAGGGGTTCAACGAATTGCGCTGGAGCACTCTTCCGTTGGTTCCATACCTCACGTTCGCGTTCAAATCGGTGCGAGCATTGAAGCGCTGCGAATGACTCCACCCGATTTCCGTGCTGTTGGCACGCTGATCGAGCTCCGATGTGCGCGTGAAGTAGAAGCTTCCCTGCATGAAGCGGTCGATCCAGCGGTACTGCGTCTGGCCGTGAATCTGCACATTGCGACCCGCGAACCAGTCCCCCGTCACGAGTGCGTCCAGGTAATCGTTGATGACGAAGTAATAGCCGAAGTCGGAGATATGGCGCGAATAGCGGCGCGTGGGACGCACGATGTCGTTCAATCCGAACTGCGGAAACATGATCCCGCTGCGCCGACCGCCGCGGATATCCTGGAAAATGAACGGCAGCCACATGATCGGCACGTCGCGGACGTAGAGCACCGCCGGTCGCGCAATCATCGTGCGCTTGTTGATCCATTTGACCTGGCCCGCGGCGAAGTGATAGTCGGGCACCGGCTGCGGATCGGACGTGAAGTTCGCGGACTTGGCGTACACACGTGTCGAGCCGGAATCCACTGACGTGCCCCTGCTGCGCATGTACCACGTCACTCCGCCCTGATTGAAGTTGGTGAGCGCATCGCGCACCGTCCCCCGGCGGACACAAGTGTCGTAGTCCATCGCGTCCCCAACCAGTACGGTCCCCTTGTCGAACAGGTGAGGTTCACCCACGGCGTTTAACTGGCAGCTGGCCTCATGATACCGAATCGAATCGGCCTCGAGCTGCGTGCCCTCCCGCTCCACGAACGCCTCGCGCCGGAGGAAGATCGTCTGGCTGTCGCCTTGAACGATCAGCGTCTCCGCCACGTACCGCGTCACGCGAAAGTCGGGAAGCTTGAGCAGCGAGTCGATGACGCGGTCGGCAGCCGGAAACGAGCGGACCGGTCCGGTGGGTAGCCCCAGCTTGCGCGCGGTCGCGGTGTCCACCGTCCGGCCGCGAGCGCTGTCGGCTGAGGACGTTGTCGGCCTCATGACGGCGGCGGTATCGCGCACCAGCGGCCGTTGCCCACGAGCAGGCGGCTGGGGGGGCGCGGGGGGGGCCGGCGGCGGGTTCTGCCCGCCGAGCGTTCCCGCGCCGAGAACCACGATCACGAGGGTTGCCGCCGCCACGCGCCGCGCGCGCCGCCGGCTCGCGACCCAGGCGCACCAGATGCTGATCTCATAGAGCAGCAGCAGCGGCCCCAGCATCAGCATCATCGAGACCGCATCGGGGGGCGTCAGCAGCGCGGCGAGGAACGCGGCGATCACGATCGCAAAGCGCCGTTGGCGAGCCAAGAACTGCGGCGTCACGATGCCGAGCGACGCCAGGATCGTCACCACGAGCGGCAGCTCGGCGACGAGACCGCATCCGATGACGAAGGGGATCGCCATGCCGAAGTAGCGATCGATCGTGATCATCGCGGTGAGGTCGGCGCGCTGAAATTCGAGGAGCACCTTCAGCGCCGCCGGCAGCAACCACTCGTAGCAGGCCACGGCGCCGCCCAAGAACAGCAGAACGCCGACGCCGAGCGCCGGTACGATCAAGCGCTTTTCACGCTCGTAGAGCGCCGGCGAGAGAAACGCCCAGATCTGGTAGATGACGATCGGCGACGCGAGCAAACATCCCAGGGCAAACGCCACCTTGAGCGTGAGCATGAAGGGCTCGGCGGGGCTCGTGAAGATGAGCCGCCCGCCGGGCAGATACGGCGCGATGGGACGCTTGAGCACTTCGATGATGTCGATCTTATCCAGCAGAACCCAACCGAGGATCGTGCCCACGAGAATCGCGAGCAGGCTCCAGAGGATGCGCCAACGCAGCTCCTCGAGATGATCGAGAAACGGCATCTCACCGCGCGGAGTCATCGTGGAGGTACGGCTGTAGCCCTGCTACGGCCGCAGGCGTTGCTGATTTTGCCGCGCGAGATCGGCCTCGGGAGAGCGCGGATAGCCCGCGATCACCCGGGAGTAGAAGTTTCGCGCCGTCGTCCGGTCCCCCCGCTGCTCGGCAAGGAGACCTTGCTTGTAGAGCGCCGACGGAGCGCGCGGCGACTTGGGATAGGCTCGCACGAGTTGATCGTACACCGCCGTCGCCGAATCGGGTGCGGCCTGCTCGAAGCTTTCGCCGATGTAGAAGAGGGCGTCGGGGGCCCGCTCATGCGCGGGAAACACGCGGAGGAATTCACGGAACCCGAGGCGCGCGGTCGTCAGACTACCGCGCCGGTACTGCTGCAGCGAGATGTCGTACATCTGATCGGGACCCGGACCGGCTGGATTGCCGGAGGGTCCGACGGGCGTGGCGATGCCGGGGTCGGGCTGTTGGGCTCGCGATTCGAGGCGCGACCGCAGCTCCGTGAGGCGCTGCTGGCTCTGCCCAGTCAGCTCCTGGACGGCGACCAGCTGTTGCTGCACGGACAGCAGCTCCGTGCGCAAATCGCCGCGCATCTGAACGAGGTACGCCTGCTGCGTGGCCAGGGCCTGCTGCAGCAAACGGATGGCGGCCAGGATTGTATCCCGTTCCGCCGCCCGCGCCGCGTCACTCTTTGCGAGATCGGCCTGCACCGCCTGGACCTGGAACTCGACCTTCCGGACGTCCCCTTTGAGGGCGCACCCGGCGGCGAGCCCCAGGGCCAGGACAAACGCGCTACGGACGGCGAAGGTTGTCGCCACCGCTGATCACTTCGAACTCGTCACGCCGGTTTTGCGACCACGCACTCTCATCGTGGCCATCCACTAACGGCCGCTCCTCGCCCCACGACTGCGTCTCGATGCGGCTCGCATCGATGCCGTGACTCACGAGGTATTGCTTCGCGGCCTGCGCGCGGCGATTGCCGAGGGCAAGGTTGTACTCGTCCGAGCCGCGCTCGTCACAATGCCCGCCGATGCGGATGCGCAGATCGGAGTTTGCTTGCAAAATCGCCACCTTCTGATCGAGCGCGCCCATGTCGTCCGAGCGGATGTTCGACTTGTCGTAGTCGAAGTGGATCATCGTCCCTAGCATGGTGCGCACGGCCTCCGTGGTACGTCCCAGCGCGGCCAGCGAATCCGCCTCCTGCTGGCGGGCGATCCGCTCCGCCTCCTCCCGCGCCCGGCGTTCGGCCTCCTCCCGCGCCAGGCGCTCGGCCTCGGCCTGCGCCGCCGCGATCGAGTCCTGGTTGGGCGTCGGCTGCTGCGGCGGAGGGTTGCCGGGGCAAGCCGCGACCACGACGCCGAGGCCAAGCGCGAGGAGCAACGATACCGATTTCATCCTGTCTCTCCGATCAGGGGGTGGTAGAAGGAGCCTCCGAAAGCCGTGGAGACCAAGCCGGCAAACGCGCACCGCTCTGTTGTAGCAGCGGCCGGATTCGGCCGGTTTCGAGATCGATGATCCACAACTGGCGGTAACCCGACCGGTCGGACACAAAGGCAAGATGTCGGCTGTCGGGGGCCCAGGTCGGATCCTCGTTGCGCCCCACCGAGGTGAGCTGCCGGACTGTGCGCGTACGCACGTCCAGCACGAACACCTGCAGCGTGCCCGCCACGTCCCGGTGAAACGCCACCGACTGCCCGTCGGGCGACCACTCCGGCGCATTGGACGACCCGGTCACGCCGTAATCGAATGGGGCGAACAACTGCTGGTCCGTTCCATCCGCCGCCATGACATAAATCTGCGGCAGACCCGGGCGCGTCGAGACGAATGCGATGCGCTGCCCGTCAGGGCTGAACGTCGGGGACAAGTTGTCTGAAAAGCGCCCCACGGTCAAGCGGCGTAAACAACAGTTATTCTTGACGTTAATCGTGTAGAGATCGGTCCCTTCCTCCGTCGCGCGGCTGAATGCGAGCGTCTGCCCGTCAGGCGAAAACGCGGGCGTAAAATCGAGTGCCGTGCCTGTGGTCGCGACGGCGGTCCGCGCTCCCGTTCGCATCTCCTGCACGAAGAGCTGGCCATGTCCGGCCTGGAATTCCATGTAGGCAAAGCGCCGGCTGTCTGCCGCCCAAGCGGGCGACATCGCCTGTCGGTCCGTCGAGGACACGAGCTTCTGATCGGCGCCGTCTTGATCGATCTGATACACCTTACCGTCTTTCACGAACAACACCCGCGTGGCGGCGATTCCGGGCGTGCCGACGGCGGCTTGGAGGGCCTGATCCGCGAGGCGGTGAACCGCTTGCCGGTAATCTGGATCACCTGCCGGTGGGAGCCTGGCGCGCACTGTCCGCCGGATACCGGCCGCGGCGATATCGTGCAGCGTGGCGACAGTGGTATCACCCGCGGCGGTGATGTCGAGGGCGAAATCGGCGCCGAGCGCCTGATACAGCGGATAATTGAGCGAGCCGCTCGCCGCCTGGGCGCCGGTTGTCGTCCCGGACGACGAGCGCCGCGGAGTCGTGCTCCGACCGGAAGTCGGCGAAGTCGCCAGACGGATCGAATCGCCACCCGGCAGCGTGATGACCTCGAACCGATCGCTGTAGTCGAGGTCGCGCGCGACAATCGTGCGCACTGAATCGAGACCACCACCCTTGCGCGGCAACATCACGAGCCCGGGCCGCACGCCCGGCCGATAGATGATGCCGATGCGCACGCCGCGGTCGATGGCTGACGTATCCTGAGCGACGGCCGGACGGCCCGACGGCCAGACGGTCAACAACGTCGCGAGGAACACGGCCGTCGGGCCGTCAGGCCGTCGGGCCGTCATTGGCGCTGCCCCGAAAAGTAAAACCGCACGAACAGCACGTCGGATTGCCATCCATCCGGCAGGCCGCCGAACGCCTTGAACCGTCCGGCTTCCTCGACGGCGCCTTGAGCCTCGAGATCGAACGCGAAGTTGCCGGAGCGCCGGATGAATTGCAGATCCGTCACCGACCCGTCGCGATGAACCAAGAACGAGACCTCGGCCTCGAGTGGCGTGCTCTGCCCGGGCCGCTGCCACCGGCGCAGCACCTGCGACACGATGTTCTGGAGGTACTCGGGGAACGGAAACGCCACGCCCTCCGTGCTCACGGTGGCGACGTCGTTGCCCGTCGAGGGTCGCTCTCCCGGCAACGGCTGCGTTGTCGGGGTGGTCCGCGGCGCGGCCTCGCGGGTCGTCTGGTCGCGCGTGGACGGCGGGGTCGCACGCGAGACGGTGCTGCGCGGAGTCTTCGCGGCGGGAATCGGGGCCGGTTTTTCCTCAGCCGGCCGTTCGAATGCTTCTGGCGCCTTCCGCACCTCGAGGTCGGCAGCCGGAGCGGCGATCAAGCGCACGGTGTAGGTCGGCGGCAGTCGCGTCCGTCCCGCGGGACTCCCGAACAGCAACGCACCCACCACGCCGTGCACGACAAGCGTGCCCGTCATGGCCATCCCCACGGGAGCGGGAGTGCGACTGCGTGCTCTCATCGGTTGATCGTCTCCGGTTCGGCAACGAGTCCGACATCCTGTACACCGGCCGCGCGAATCACCGCCAGGACCTGCACGACACGGGCATATGCCACGCGACCATCGGCCCGCAGATACACCCCGGTAGGCCGTTTCGTTCGCACAAAGGCCGGGAACATGGAGCGGAAGTCGTCGTAGGCGAGCGCGGACTGGTCGAGATAGATCCTGCCGTCGCTGTCCAGCGTTACCACGAGGCCCTGCTTCGGCTCGATCGCTCGCACCTGCGCCCGTGGCAGCCGCACATCCACCCCACCCTGCATGATCGGCGCCGTGATCATGAAGATGATGAGCAGCACGAATGCGACGTCCACCAGCGACGTCACGTTGATGTCGGCGGTGAGCGGCAGCTCGCCGTGACCGCGCAGGCCGCCTCCGCCCGAACCCACTAGTCCGGCCATTAGATCCGCCCTTCGCGAGCCAGCGTGCCGACGATCTCCTGGGCGAAGCCCTCGAGCTCGCCGGCGAACAGGCCCAGCCGGTTGACGAAGATGTTGTAGGCCATCACGGCCGGCACGGCGACCGCCAGGCCGCCGACGGTCGTGACCAGCGCCTCGGCCACGCCCGGCGCGACGGCGGCGATGTTTCCGGAACCGCCGACGGCGATGCCTATGAATGCGTCCATTACGCCGAGTACCGTGCCCAGCAGGCCGAGCAACGGGCTAACGGAGCCGAACGTGGCGAGCCATGGGATCCACCGCGCAGCCGTGTCGCGCTCAGCCGCCACTTCCTTGGCGAGCACCATGCGGAATGCTTCGAGCTGCGGCGTCGTCAGTGTCGCAGACGACGCGGTCGCCGCGGGATTGGCGACGACCGCGCCGGCTTTCAGCGTGCCCGGCTTGAGCTCAGAGAAGAAGTGGACCGCCTCACGCAGCAACCGATTGTACGGCGACGGCGGCAGGCGCATCGCCGCGTGATAGGCTTCTTCGAGGCGCGGAGCTTTCTCGACTTCGGCGAGGAATCGATCGCCGAGCTGCCGCATGCGACGGAATTGCCACCACTTCAGGACGATGAGGTACCACGACACGAGCGAGAAGACGGCGAGCACGGCCAGCACGAATTGCGTTTCGCGGCTGGATGTGAGCACCAGCTCCCACGGTGTCGTAGGAATCGCGCCTCGAACCTGTAGCAGCACGCTTGGATCCACGAGTCAGCTCTCCCCCCGGTAACCGTGCGGATGCGCCTGATGCCAGCGCCACGCGCTCTCCAAGATTTCCTCCAGACTCGACCGCGTTGCGCGCCAGCCGAGCACGTCGGCCGCGCGGCCCGCCGCCGCGACGAGCGCGGGCGGATCCCCGGCACGACGCGGCCGATCGGCGGTTGGGACGGCCCTGCCGGTGACGCGGCGCGCCCTCTCCACGATCTCACGGACGGAGCGACCGGTGCCGGTGCCCAGGTTCACCGCGATCGGCGCACGGTGGTCGAGCCTGACGTCGAGGGCGCGCACGTGTGCATCGGCGATATCGACGACATGGACATAGTCCCGAACCGCGGTGCCGTCGGGCGTAGGATAATCGGTGCCAAACACATCCACCGCTGAGCGCTTTCCCATCGCCGCTGCCAGCACATTCGGGATCAGATGTGTCTCCGGTTCGTGGTCCTCTCCCCGCTGCTCCGTGGCGCCCGCCGCGTTGAAATAGCGCAGACTCACAACCGCGAGCCCATTCCGGGGGCCGAAGTCGGCGAGCAGCCGCTCGAAATCTCGCTTCGTCTCCCCGTAGGGATTCACCGGTGCCTGCGGTGCATCCTCTGAAATCGGTATCGTCGCCGGGTGGCCATACACCGCGCATGAAGACGAGAAGACGAAGCGGCGGACCTTCGCCCGGCCGGCCGCCTCCAACAGTACACGCGCGGCGGTGACATTGTTGGTCACATACTTCTGAGGCTCGGCCACCGACTCCGGAACGAGCGCGAAGGCCGCCATGTGAATGATCGCCTCGATGCGCTCGTGGTCGAGCAGCGCCTGCACAAGCTCGTGGTTTCCAACGCTGCCCTGGATGAAGCTCGCACCCCTCGAAACGGCCTGGCGATGTCCCCTGCTCAGGTCGTCGAGCACGACGACGCTGCGGCCCCGCTCGAGGAGCAGCTCTACGATTACGCTGCCGATGTAGCCTGCGCCTCCGGTGACGAGGATCCGGGTTCCCCCTGTCACGCTGGTGGCTCCATTCCGAACAGCCGCCGCAGGGCTTCCAGCAGACCGTATCCTCGGCCTTCCTCGGCCGCCGCTTTCAGCGCCACGGTGGGTTGGTGCAAGAACTTGTTCAGCAGCGCCTGGCTGAACTGCTCCACGCGCTCGCGATCTTCGGGATTCAGATGCGCGAGCTGGCGCAGCGCGCGCTCGAGCTCGGCCGCCCGCAACGCATCCATGCGATGGCGCAGCTCTTTGATGGTCGGCACGACACCCAGGCCGCCGTACCAGGCCCAAAAGAGATCGGTTTCCTCTTCGACGATCCGTTCGGCAGCGGGAATTTCGTCGCGTCGGCGCGCGGTGGCCTGCGCCGCGACCGTCTGGAGATCGTCGACGTCGTAGAGGAACACGTTTTCGATTTGGGCGACCGCGGGATCCACGTCGCGCGGGACCGCGAGGTCCAGGATGCACAGCGGCCGTCCCCGCCGCTCGCCAATCACGGCTCCGACTCGTTCCCACGTGACGACCGTGTGCGGTGCGGCCGTCGAGCAAAGGGCGATATCTGTCGTCGCAAAGTGAGCCCACGCCTCTTCCAGCGAGACCGCGCGACCTCCCAGCCGCTCCGCGATGGCGCGCGCGCGTTCCTGGGTGCGATTCGCGACCAGCGTGATGTGCACGCCCTGGTCGCTCAGACAGGTCGCCGCGAGCTCGGCCATGTCCCCAGCGCCGAGAATGAGTGCGCTGCGACCAGCGAGGTCGCCAAAGATCTTTCCGGCCACGGCGACGCCCGCCGACGCGGCGGACGCGGTGCCCATGCCGAGGCCCGTCTCGGTGCGCACCCGCGATCCAACGTGCAATGCCGTTTGAAACAGCCGGTGCAAGACCGGTCCGGCTTGCGCGCGCGATGCTTCCCATGCCTCCCGCACCTGCCCCTGGATCTGTGACTCGCCGAGGATCATCGAGTCGAGTCCCGACGAGACACGATAGAGATGACGGACCGCGTCGCGATCGCGCGCGATGTACCCGTACTCTCGCGCGCCCCCCGAGGGCGCAGCCGTAAGCCGTTCGTTGAGCAGTGACCAGACGGTCTCCAGGGCCGGCTCGTCGTCCGCCACCAGATAAAACTCGGTGCGATTACAGGTGGAGAGCAGGACACCACCGCTCGCGCCCGCGGCCATGACGCGCGCGAGCGCCGCCGGCACTTCGTGCGCGCCGTGCGCGAACCGCTCCCGCACCTCGAGCGGTGCGGTGCGGTGGTTGACCCCCAGCACCTTGATGCCCATCTCTGTATGACCCCTCACAGGAATCGTTCGGCGCCCGGCTGGGCCAGCTTCAACGCGACGTAGACGAGGAGAACGGCGGAGAAGCCGGCGATGCTTGCGACTGCCGCACGCCGGCCCGCCCAATGGCGGACGACGCGGACCCAGACCGCCCACCCCAGCACCACCCAGGTAAAGATGCCCCACACCACCTGCGCCTTCGCGGCGTGCAGTCCGCCGGAGAACCGCGCGCCGTAGCCCAGCGCCAGCAATACGCCGAGCGTCAGTGCGGGGAAGCCGGCGACGAGCGCAAATCGGTTGAGCTGGTCGAGCCGCTCGAGGGGGGGGAAAAGCTGAAAGACCTGACCGAAGCGTCGAGCCTTCAGCTCACGAAACTGGAGCAGGTAGAGCGCGGCCGCGATGAACGCCAACGCCATCAACGCGAGCCCTAGGACGCTCAACGCAACATGCAACACGAACCAGGTGTTGCGGCCGGCGGCCGTCTCGGCCCCCGGAGCGAGTCCGCTGAGGATGGCGAGGCCGACCAGGCCCGTGGCGAGCGGTCCCGTGAAGAAGGATACGGCCGAGCCGCGAAGCAGACGCTCGCTCGCGAGCTGGAGCAGAACGAGACACAGCGCCAACATCGAGAGCGCCGGCCCGAGACCGATAGGTGTGAGTTGCGAGACCGCCACCACCTGCACCGCCGCGCCGGCGCACGGCAACGCGATCGTCAGCGCGCGTGGCGCGGGCCGAAAGCCCATGAACGGCGCCAACGCGAACGCCGTTGCCAGTGCGTATAAGACGAGCGCAACGAGATGCAGGGTGACAATCACGACCGATACCGGCCGGGTCCACAGGAGTGAGCCCGGCCGCCGTTTAGGAAGGCATCTTCTTGATCAATCGTACCGGCATACCTGAGTCCAGCCCAGGATGAATGATCTGTATAAGGAGACCGGTCGATGAGCGCTCCCGCGTGTGCACGATCATCAGCACGGCCCGCACTTCTTCCGAAGCCGCTCCCGCGAAGCCCGCCGCCGGTTTGAAGACCTCAAACACATCGCCCAGGCTGACGCCCTGGGAGCGGCCCTTATCAATGAAGAAGAACTGCTGCGCCCCCGCAATCGGGTGCGGATCGCGCCCCTCCAGCAGCTTGCCGGCCAGTCCCTGTTCCACGGGGGTGGGCCGAACCTGCCCGGGATTACGGAACGGCTCGAGCGGCATCGCCAGGTGACCGTCGTGAATGCGGCCGTACTGCGCCACGACCTGCGCGAGCACCTGCTGTTCCTCGACCGACGTGACGCGCGCGATGCCAAGCGGGACCACGACTTCGCCCCAGCGGCCGAACTCCAGCGCCCGGTCAATGCGGGCGAGTAACAGCGAGTCGCCAACATGATAGGACGCATTGCGCGGCGGCCGGATCGCGATTTCCTCGAACGTCGTCGCCGACGTGCGCTCAGACAACCGGTGAATCGCAGGCGTGGCCGTTGCACCGAGCACGCGGCCCCACGGCAGCCGCTCGTTCTCGCTCAGGAAACCGGCGGCGTAGAATTCGCCGGCCCGGACCGGGCGATAGGGCTGGTTCGTGTAGGCCCGCAGCACGTCTTGCACGACCTGCCGGTTGGTGCGGCGGCGATCGAACATCGTTTCGTAGGTTTCGATCACGGCCGGAGGCGGCGGTTCCACGATGAGCTGCGCGGTGTCGGCCGGGATGGTATCCATTAGGGCGGTTACGGTATCGAGCGGCACCACCGCGGCGATCGTGTCACCGGGCGTCGCGCTCACCGTGTCGGCGGCGGCGGCGTCCTGCGGCACCGCCATGACGGTATCGCCCTGAGCCACCATCACAACAGCTGAGAGGTTCAGCACCTCACCGGGATAGATCCAGTGAGGGTCTTCGACGACGTTGGTATTGAGGCGGTAAATCTCCGGCCACAGCAGCGGGTCGTTGAAATACATCTGCGCGATGGACCACAGGGTCTCACCGCGGGAAACGGTGTGCTGGGCGGGAACCTGTGCCTGGAAAGCGGCGACGGCCTGCGTGGTGTCCTGCTGAATCTGCGTCGTATCCTGCGCCGGCAGGACTCGCCACGTGAGCGTCGCCGCCAGGGCTAGAACTGCGACGCGGTCAGAACGGCAGATCGTCGTCCTCCTCATCCAGCGCCTCCGGGAACGCGTCGAGCGACTCCGGCGTCTTCCCTTCCGAGCCGGCGGCCACTGCCTTTGCGGCGACCATTCCGCCGCCCTTCGACGACAGCATGATCAACTCGCGCGCGATGATCTCGGTGACGTAGCGCGTCTGTTTCTCGCGATCTTCCCAGGTCCGGTACTCGATCCGGCCCTCGATATAGACCTTATCGCCCTTCTTCAGGTACTTCTCCGCGATGTCCGCCAGCCCGGAGCCCTTGTTATTCCAGCAGATAACCCTGTGCCACTCCGTCTTTTCCTGCTTCTCTCCCCCGTTCCCCGTCCACTGCCGGCTCGTCGCCACGGAGAGGGTTGCCACGCGGGATCCGTTGTTCGTGCTGCGCACCTCGGGATCGGCACCCAAGTTCCCGATAATCATGATCTTATTGAGGCTGCGGCTCACAACTACCTCCGACGATAATGCGGTGTGGTCCCAAGGGTGCCCAACACTATATAAGTCGCAAGTCGTTCTGTCAATCAAAGATACGCCACCTGTACCGAAGTTATGCATCAACTCCGACACCCCCGATTGCAGCCCGCAACACGATCGCGTCCTCCACCGGGCGGCGGTAATACCCCCGCCGCCGACCGACTTCCTTGAAGCCATGGGCGGCGTAGAGGGCACGCGCCGGGGCGTTCGACTCCCGGACTTCGAGGTATACCTGGCTGGCGCCTCGCTCGCTCAACGCCGCGAGCACGTGCTCGACGAGCGCGCGTCCCAAGCCGTGACGGCGACCCGCCGCCGCGACGGCCAGGTTCAGAATCTCACCTTCGTCGGCGACGTCGAGCGCGACGACGTAGCCGGCGATCCCCTCGGCCGTCTCGGCGACGAGAAAGAGCGCGTCCGACGAGAGGCAGTCGCGGAAGTCTTGCGTGGTCCACGGATCGGCGAACACGCTCTGCTCGATCACGTGCACGGCGGGAACGTCGGCGAGATTAGCGGGACGAATGCGGCAGAGGTCGGCCGTAGCGCGCCTCCCATTTCGCCTGGGCCTCGGCGGGACGGCCGTACACCGGCTCGGCAACCCGCGGATCATCAATCGCGCGGCGCGCGCCGTGATAGGAAAAGAGCGCGAGCAGCGATCCAGCGACTGGTGACAGCGTTTCCAGCGGCACTGGCGACCGGCCGATCCAGCTCACGATCTCGTCGTGGTATCGTGCCGCGCCATCGCCGACCGCGAGCAGCGGCCGGACTGGCGTCACGCGAGCGAGCGCCGCGACCGTGAACAGCTCCGGCGCCACTAGTGTCTCCACACGATTCGCTGAAAACGCGTAGATCGCGGCGAACACCTGTCCACGCAGAGCGTCGAAGCATGCCGCGATCGGTCGTCCTCGCCTGGCGTCCTCGCCCGCAGCCGCGTGCGCGAACCCCAGCAGCGATGGAATCGCGATTAGCGGTAGCTCGCGCTCGTGAGCGAGGCCCTTTGCCGCTGCCCATCCGATTCGCAAACCGGTGAAGCTGCCCGGCCCGTCGCCGACAATGATCCCCGCGATTTGCCCGAGCGGCACTTTAGCGAGTGCAAGGACTTCGCGGATGAGCGGGACGATCTGTGCGGCGTGCTGCCGCGCCCCGCGGATCGAGCGCGCCGCCGCGGTGTGCTCAGGCGAGCCGACGGCAACGCTGGCGACTTCTGTCGCGGTATCGATCGCGAGCCAAGGCTCATTCTTCAAGCACGCGACTCCCGGGATCGGAATCGTACGACAGCTGAAAATGCCGGTCGAGCGGTGGCGCCCACGCCCCCGCACGCTCGGGCCATTCGATAAGGACGATCGCACGCTCCCGCACCATGTCGTCGAACCCGAGGTCACACGCTTCGTCAGGGTGACGCAGGCGGT
Source organism: Gemmatimonadales bacterium (assembly GCA_036002655.1). Classification (GTDB taxonomy): domain Bacteria; phylum Gemmatimonadota; class Gemmatimonadetes; order Gemmatimonadales; family GWC2-71-9; genus 20CM-2-65-7. Next base: position 2,795 of record DASYTD010000107.1, on the reverse strand, counting down.
AGCAGTCCACGTGATAGACAGGCGTGGCCCCAGGAGCGTCGTAGTGGTGGACGAGGGCGTAGGTTGGGCTGGTGGCGCGGGCGCGCGCGCCCAGACCCCGGCAAATGGCCTGGACGAGCGTCGTTTTCCCGGTTCCCAGCTCTCCCGACAGCCCGATTACGGCGGGGGCGGTGAGCCGGGCGCCGAGATCCTCACCGAACCGGCTGAGCTCGCTCGCGGACAGGCGCATCGGCGGCCTTGAGCTCCAGGAGCTGGTCGCGCAGCACCGCCGCCAGCTCGAAGTCGAGCTCTTCGGCCGCGGCCTGCATCTGCTGCTCCAGCATGCGCATGAGCGCCTCGCGCTCGCCGGCGTCGGCGGGCCGGCGCACGGCGCCGGCACCGGGTTTCACGACCCGGGCGTCGGCGACGCGCGTGACGAAGCGAATGTCGCCCACCGATTTCACGATAGACCGCGGCGTGATGCCATGCTCGACGTTGTAGGCGAGCTGGGTTTCGCGCCGCCGGCTCATCTCGCTCAACGCGCGCTCCATCGAGCCGGTCACGCGATCGGCGTAGAGGATGGCCCTGCCGCTGAGATGGCGCGCCGCCCGGCCCACGGTCTGAATCAGCGAGCGATCGGAGCGCAGGAAGCCTTCCTGATCGGCGTCGAGCACGGCGACGAGTGAGACCTCCGGCAAGTCGAGTCCTTCGCGCAGCAGGTTGATCCCGACCAAGACGTCGAATTCACCCAGCCGTAAGCCGCGGATGATCTCGACGCGCTCGATCGCGTCGATTTCCGAATGCAGGTAGCGCACGCGCACGCCGTGTTGCTGCAGGTAGTCCGTCAGGTCTTCCGCCATGCGCTTGGTCAACGTCGTGACCAGCACGCGTTCGTTCTTCTTTTCGCGCAGGCGGATTTCGCTGAGCAAGTCGTCCACCTGCCCGGCCACCGGCCGAATCTCGACTTCGGGATCGACGAGCCCGGTCGGCCGGATGATCTGCTCGACGATCACACCACCCGAGAGCTGCAGCTCGTCTTGCCCCGGCGTCGCCGAGACAAAGACCATGCGCGGCACCAGCCCCATGAACTCATCGAAGCGGAGCGGCCGGTTGTCGAGTGCGGAAGGGAGCCGGAAACCGTAATCCACCAGGGTCTGCTTGCGCGAGCGGTCGCCTTCGTACATGGCGCCAAGCTGCGGCAGCGTCTGGTGCGACTCGTCGATGATGCAGAGAAAGTCGTCCGGGAAGTAATCGAGCAGGCACGCCGGTCGCTCGCCCGGCTGGCGACCGCTGAACAGCCGCGAGTAGTTCTCGATGCCGGCGCAGCGGCCCACCTCCATCAGCATGTCGATGTCGAAGTGGGTCCGGGACTCGAGGCGCTGCGCTTCGAGCAGCTTGTTCTGGGCCCGCAGCTCCGCCAGGCGTTCCGCCAGCTCGGCCCTGATCCGCGACACGGCCCGCTCGATGGTGGCTCGCTGGGTCACGAAGTGCGTCGCCGGGTAGATCGCGGAGCGGTCCATCGGCCTGATGACGTTGCCGGTCAGTGGATCGATCTTGGCGATGCGCTCGATCTCGTCACCCCAGAACTCGATGCGCACCGCCTGCTCGTCATACGCCGGGAACACCTCGACCGTATCGCCGCGCACGCGGAACGTGCCGCGCTCGAAGCCGACGTCGTTCCGCTGATACTGGACGGCGACGAGATCGGCGAGCAAGGCGTCCCGGCCGCGCGTCTCGCCCTTCGCCGCAGTCACCAGCAGCTCGCGATACAGCTCCGGGTCGCCGAGGCCGTAGATCGCGGAGACGCTCGCGACGATGATGACGTCGTCGCGCTCCATCAGGCTCGAGGTCGCGCGCAGCCGCAGCCGCTCGATGTCGTCGTTGATGGACGAATCCTTGGCGATGTACGTGTCGGTCGACGGCACGTAGGCCTCGGGCTGGTAGTAGTCGTAGTAGGAAATGAAGAACTCGACCGCGTTGGACGGGAAGAACGTCTTGAGCTCGCCGTACAATTGCGCGGCGAGCGTCTTGTTGTGCGACAGCACCAGCGTGGGCTTCCCGAAGTCGGCGACGACATGCGCCATCGTCATCGTCTTGCCCGATCCGGTCACGCCCAGCAGCGTCTGGTACTTGTCGCCGCGGCGCAGCCCGGCCCTCAGCTCGCGAATGGCGCGCGGCTGATCACCCGCGGGCGGCGGGGCGGACCCAAGCTCGAAAGGCATAGGAGGGAAACCTAACCGACGATGACTTCGGCGGGACCGCTCGAATCGCGTCGCGCAATCTCGGTCACACCCTTTACCTTGCGGACCGCCTTCAGGACCTTGTGCAGATGGGTGTGGTTCTCGACCTCAACCAGAACAGAGCCGAAAACCACACCATCCTTGGACGCCAGCTCGGCGCTGCGGATGTTGGTGCCCGTGCCGCTGATCGCCTCGCAGATATCGGCATACAAGCCGCGACGGTCCTCCCCGCTGACGGCCAGGCGCACGACAAACGTCTCACCTTCGACCTCGCGCCAATCGATCTCCACCCGTCGCTCCTCGTCCCCGGAGAGCGTGAGGAGGTTGGGACAGTCGTTGCGGTGGATCGAGATGCCGCGGCCTTGGGTGACATAGCCCACCACCGGATCGCCGGGCACCGGCTGGCAGCACTGCGCGTAGCGAACCATCAGGCCCTCGACGCCGTGGATCTTGATTCCCCGCCCCAGGCGCAGGCGCTCGATGACGCGCCCAAACGCCGTCGGCTTGGGGGACTGCTGTTCGTCCGGCGGTACATCGGGATACAGCGCGTTGATCACCTGGCCGATCTGCACATCG
>DASYTD010000106.1:0-9216 GCA_036002655.1 Gemmatimonadales bacterium | reverse complement strand
GCAACGGCACCCCAATGATCGCGTCGCCGAGCTGCCGGCAGCGGCCGTGCGGGCGCTGATTCGCAGCGACACGGACGTGCGGCTGATCGTGACGCACGCCGATCGTGCCTTTGTCGAAGAGGTGCACTTCGGTTCGACCCCCGAGGAAGCACGCCGCCTGTGGTGGGACATCTGCTGGATTTGGGGGCCGCCCGAGGATCACCTGGCGACGCTGCTGGACACGGTCGGCATCGAGCGATTTGTCTTCGGCACTGGGCAGCCCCTGCGGCTGCCGGAAAGCAGCATCGCGAAACTCGATCTTCTCGATCTGCCACCCGACAAGCGTGAGGCGATCGAATCCAAGAACGTTCGGGAGTTAGTGAGCTGACCGCTCGCCCGCCCGCCCGCCCGACCGCCGGTCTAGAGTGGGGCCTCATTCCAGCCGTGCCCGTTCCGTTTCGTGGATCGGCGATCGACGCAGCGGCGCAGCGCGCGTACGCAACGTGGATGGCGCGTCAGGAGATCGCCGGAGTCGCGGTCTGGGCGCACACCGGTCGCGGGCCACACCTGTCGGCGGATCAGCGGCGCGTGGTGCTGGAGACGTGGCGTGCGGCGCTCAGCGGCAAGACTATCGTCGCGGGCGCGAATAGTGAATCCATGGCCCGTGATGCGAAACGAGGCGGGGCTGACGCACTGTTGGCATTTCCACGACATGATGATCCAGTCGCTTATCACGCCGCACTCGCGCGCGAGCTCCCCGTGATCGCCTTCTATCTCTACGATGCGGCCGGCGGCGTGAGCTACGACGATGCGACGCTCCACGCAATTCTGTCAGTGCCCGGCGTCTTGGGGATCAAGGTGGCGACGCTGGACTCGGTCATGACGTTCCAACGCATCGCGACCCTCATGCGGGATCACCCCGACAAGCTGCTGATTACCGGCGAGGATCGGTTTCTCGGTTACTCGCTGATGATGGGTGCGCGCGCGGCGCTCATCGGCATGGGTGCGGCGCTTACGGATGTGCAGGCCGCCCTGCTGCGCGCGTACGCGAGCAAAGACGAGCACGCCTGTGTACGCCTCTCCACGCAGTTAGACGCCTTTTCCCAAGTGACTTTCACTGAACCCATGGAAGGCTACATTCGCCGCATGCTCTGGGCGCTCGCGGCCGACGGCGTGATCCCCGACGATGCGTGCGACGATCCGTGGGGTCCGCCACTTCCGGCGACGCAGCGCGAGGCCGTCCGCCGCTTCGTCCGAGAGGCTCGCGTATGATAGAGCGGCGGTCATTTCTCAAAACCAGCGTGGCGGCAGCGGCGGGGACCGCGCTCGGAGGCTTTGTTCCCATGAGCAAGCAACCGCACGTCGTCGTGGTCGGAGCGGGAGCGTTCGGCGGCTGGACCGCGCTCTTCTTGCGCCGTCGCGGTGCCCGCGTCACGCTGCTGGACGCATGGGGGCCGGGCAACGCGCGCGCCAGCTCCGGCGGCGAGACGCGCGTCATCCGGGCCACGTATGGGCCGCGCGCGGTCTACACACGCATGGCCGCACGCGCGCTCACGCTCTGGAAGGAGCACGAGAAGCGCTGGCGGCGCCGGATGTATCACGGCATCGGTGTGCTGTGGCTCGTCGAAAGCGATGAGCAATACGAGAAAGACGCGCTGCCAATTCTGCGTGACGCGAAGATCGTCTTCGAAGAGCTGACCGGCGCGGAGGTCGCGCGGCGCTTTCCGCAGATCAACTGCGACCGCGTTCGCTGGGCGATCCTGGAGAAAGACGGCGGCTATCTGACGGCCCGCCGAGCCTGCGCCGCCGTGCTCGAAGGTTTCCTCGCCGAGGGCGGTGCGTACCGCGAACTCGCCGTACAGTCGCCATTGCCGAGCGGAGGCGAGATCTCCGGTGTGACGCTGTCGGACGGCACCACGCTGAGCGCCGATCGCTTTGTCTTCGCCTGCGGTCCCTGGCTGGGGTCTCTGTTCCCCGACGTGATCGGCGACCGCGTGCGCGCGACGCGCCAGGAAGTCTTCTTTTTCGGTGCGCCTCCAGGCGACCTGCGGTTCACCGAGGAGGCGCTGCCTGTCTGGGCCGACCACGGCACGCGCTTCATGTACGGCATCCCCGGCAACGAGTGGCGCGGCTTCAAGGTGGCGGACGACACGCGCGGACCCGTATTCGATCCCACCAACGGCGAACGGACGCCCAGCGCGGAGGCGCTCCAAACGGCCCGCGACTATCTCGCCTATCGGTTTCCGGGCTTGAAGGGCGCGCCGTTGCTCGAAGCCCGGGTGTGCCAATACGAGGGGTCACCGGACGAGCATTTCATTATCGACCGCCATCCGGCTGCGGCGAACGCCTGGCTCGTCGGCGGCGGCTCGGGACACGGCTACAAGCATGGGCCGGCGGTCGGGGAGCTCGTGGCGCGACTGGTTCTTACCGGCGAGGCGCCAGATGCGCAATTCCGGCTCTCCCGCTTCGCTCAATAGCGATTTCGAGCGGTTCAAGCGCGAGCTGCCGCGCGATTTCCCGGCGCACGTGCGCGACACCTATCGCATCAACCTCTCCACACGCTATCTCGGCGAGCCCATTGCGCATCCCATCGGAAAAGGGTCGGGCCAATTGTCGCTCAATGTGGGGCAGCTCGAGACTGACGCCGACGCGGGCCTCGCGTTTGCGGTCCTGAAGACCGTGATCGCGCAGGATGCCGCGGGCGCGCAGTCGATGGCCGCGTGGGCGATTCACGAAACGAAGATGAAGGTCGAGCGCCGCGGGGACGGCTGGACGGTGACGTGGAAGGGCAGGGGTTGGGACCGGTCGTTCGACGACTATCTCGCGCTCGTCCGCGCGGGCCGCGATCTCACGCGGTCGGGCCGGCTGCTCGCGGTGCCCTCCGTGAAGTACCACCTGCCTCGTCTCGGTGAGCCGTTTCGCGATGCCGAGTATGCCTTCACGACGCGCGCGCTCGCTGCGGCGTGGGGCGAGCCGCCGTTGCTGCTCGAGAAGGACTTCTCTCCGACGCTCGCGGGCGACCCCCTCGCGGATGAGAAGCAGCAGATCCTGCGCTGGTTACGAGAAGTGCCGCAGCGAATTCGCGCGCACGGCGACGTGCGGCTCGCCATGAAACTCATGAACGCGCGCTTCGACGACGATTTTCAGCGCGAGATGATGGAAGTGGCGAGCGGCGCTGATGCGCTCGTTGTGTTCAATCGGCTCTTCGATCCTCAGCAACGGGTCGCCTACGGAGGAAGCGAGCTGAGCGATCGCAACCTGCGAGTGTTAGATAGCCCGTCAGCCCGCCAGCCCGTCCGCCCGTCATTGTGCGGCACCGGCAACATCCACTCCGGCCGAATCATCGTCGAGTATGCGCTGCGCGGCTGTTCGTCCGTCCAGCTCCATACATTCTTCCAGCTGCCGCTCGAAGAGTATCCCGCGACGCAGGGCTCACGCACGCAGCGCGCGTTGCATGCACTGATCTTCGATCCGCGCCACGGGCTGATTGCCGTGATGCTCGAGCGCGCCGCCGCCGGTTCGCTGGAGCGACGCGGCGGCGAGTTGCATTTCCTCGATCTCGCGAGTGCTGGCACACGATGACGCGTCGTCCATTGAGCGGAGTGTTGTTTCTCGCGCTCGCGGGAGTGCTGGCATGGGGCGGGACCGTCGATCCAGGGAAGACCGCGGTTCGCTGGATCGTTGCGGCGGCATTGGCAGGCTGGGGGCTCGTGTCGTTGTTCTCCGAACGGGTGCCGTGGCTGCGAGCGCGCGATCGCATCGACCAGGTGTACGCGCAAATGATCGCGATGGGTCTCGCGATCGGTGCGGTGGGGTGGCTCATTCCGGGGAGCGGCAGCCGAGGCCTGATCGGCATCGCCGGGCTGATGGTCTTCCTCCCGCTGGGTCTATGGATCTGGGTGTGGTACCAACGCAGGCAAGGCAAACGCGATGACACGGATCGATCGCGCTGAGCTCTTGGAGCTCACGCTGCCCCTCGTCGAGCCGTTCGTGATTTCGGGCGGCACGATCGCGGAGCGCCGGTCGCTCATCGTCGTTTTGCACGACGACGCCGGCCATGTGGGCTATGGCGAGTGCCCGCCGTTTCATCTTCCCTTCTATTCGGAAGAAACGCTCGCCGGCGCGCGCGACCTGATCGGGCGCGTGCTGCTGCCCCGTGTCATCGGCCGGGAATTCGGTGGTCCGTTGCCTGAGGCCATCGATGCGCTGCTCCGCGAGGGCGTGCGGGGCAACTGGTTCGCGCGCGCCGGCGTCGAGACCGCCGCCTGGGACCTCGAGGCGAATGCGCGCGCCACGGGCCTCGCGGCGCTGCTCGGAGAGCGCCTGGGCGTCGCACCGGCCGGGGCCGTGGAGTGCGGGGTAGCGCTCGGCATCCCACCCGATCGTCGTGCCGACATCCTGACGAAATGGGTCTACGAAGCGGTGCAGCGCGGCTATCGACGCGTGAAGATCAAAGTGGCGCCCGGTTGGGATGTGGCGGCGGTCGCTGCGGCGCGCCAGGGGATGGCGGGCACGACCTTGCCGCTGACAGTCGATGCGAACGGCGCCTACGAATGGCCGCGCGATGAGCAGGCGCTGCGCGGTCTGGATGAGGCCGGGCTGCTATACATCGAACAGCCGCTCCATCCCGACGAGCTGGTCGGTCACGCGCGTCTCAGCGAGAAACTGCGAACACCGATCTGCCTCGACGAGACGCTGCGGGATGCGCGCGCCGCCCGCCAAATCATGACGTTGAACGGCCCGAAGGTGTGGAACATCAAGGTGCATCGCGTCGGAGGCCTCGGTGAGGTCTGCCGGATTTACCGGTTGGCCGCGGAGTACGGCGCGAAGCTGTGGGCAGGAACCATGCCCGAATCGGGGATTGGATCGCAGGCGGCCCTGGCGGCGGCAGCCCTGCCGCTCTTCGTGTACCCTTCGGACCTCGAGCCGTCGAGCCGCTGGTTTGGCAGGAACGGCGATGTCATCAAGCTGTCGATGGGAAAAGACGGCCGTATGGCCGTGCCAAACCAGTCGTGTGGCAGATTGCTCGATCCGGCGCGATTCCGGCTCTTGACCGCGCCTGTACTTTTGGGGCGCGATGAACAAACCGACCACTGATTATTGGGCCAGTCATCTGTACCTGAGCCCCCGCCAGCGGCCCAAACCCGATCAACCGGTCCGCGACCTGCCGGCGCGCGCCGCCCAGCGATTCAAGAAAGCCCGCGAAGAGCTGCGCAGTCTGCGCCACGTGACCGAGCAGGTCGTCTATCTCGGTACCACCTGGAAGTGGGTGTGGATGTACGAGGTCGGCGGCCGGAAGCTGGGCTATCTGCATCCGATGCAGTCGGGCGTGAGCGGCACATTTGTTTTGTCGGGGCTCGAGGAGCAAGAGATCAGCGCAACCAACGGATTGCCGCGAGTCATCAAACAGGCGGTGCGCGACGGAACACTCGCGGAGGGCGTGCGGCATTGTTGGATGGAGTTCGCCGATCTCGACGCAGTTGCGGCGTTTGTTGACGTCGTCCGATTGAAATACCAACTACTGGCGCGCCCGGAGTAGCCGTTATTACATTCGTGAGCCTTCTGATGGTAGAAGGCGTCCCACACCGAAACCGAACCACTGATTAGCCACTAGAGGCCATCTGCGTTCAGCTGCGGTCGTGGTGTTGATTCTCGCCCTCCCGCCTGTGGTCGTGAACGGCCAGCAGGCACACGCCGCTTCTTCTGCTTCGCGTTACCAGGCTCCCGTCGTCAACGACACGGGCGACCTGAAGGGTCCCCGGCAGCCGATCTTCTTCCGCCACGACATTCATGCTGGTCAGGATCAGATCCCGTGCATGTATTGCCACTCCTCGGCGTCGGTCTCGAGCGAGCCGGGCATCCCGTCGCTCCAGACGTGCATCGGCTGCCATCAGCTGGTCGGGGGATCCACGCCGTCGCATCAGGCCGAGATCAAGAAGGTTCGCGATGCGTGGCGGGAGCGGAAACCGCCGGAGTGGATTCGCATTCACGCGCTGCCGGGCTTCGTGCGCTTCCCGCACATGCGCCACATCAAGGTGCTCGGCACCCAGGCGTGCGTGACATGTCACGGCGATGTGTCACGGATGACGCAGGTGTACCAGGTCTCGACGCTGCGCATGGGATGGTGCGTCAGCTGTCACGTCGAGAACAAAGTCACGCGCGACTGTAGCGTGTGTCACTACTAACATGACCGACTCCATCAATCGCCGGCGGTTCTTGAAGGTCCTCGGCGTCACCGGCGCCGGTGCGGCCGCGGTCTCGGCTTGTGGCATCGGCCCCGAGCCCACCGAACGGCTGATTCCATACCTGATCCAGCCTGAAGATCAGATTCCCGGCAAAGCGACCTACTACGCCACGACGTGCCGCGAATGTGCCGCGGGCTGCGGCGTGCAGGTGCGCGTGCGCGAGGGGCGCGCGGTCAAGCTCGAAGGCAATCCCGAATCGCCCATCAACCGCGGCCGGCTCTGCGCCCGCGGCCAGGCCGCGATTCAGGGACTCTACAATCCCGATCGCGTTGACCACCCGATGGTGCGCAACGCGAACGGCGCGTTCGAAGCCATCGATTGGGATGGCGCCATCCAGCGCCTGCGCGCGAAAATGGCCGAGGCCCGCGGCAAGGGCATCGTCTTCCTGACGGGCGCCGAGGTTTCGACGTTCGGCGACCTGGTCGATGAGTGGATGCGGCAGGTGCGCGGGCGCCGCATGAGCTACGAGGCGTTCGGGTTCGAGGCGCTGCGCGCCGGCAACCGGATGGCGTTCGGCACGGCGACCCTGCCGACCTATGACTTCGCCAACGCGAGGTATCTGCTCTCGTTCGGCGCGGACTTCCTCGATACCTGGCTGTCCCCGGTCGAATTCCAAAACGGATTCGCGCGCTCGCACGCGTTCGACGCCGGGCGGCCCGCGTCGATGGCGAAGTTCGTGTACGTCGGTCCGCGCATGTCGCTCACGGGCATGAACGCCGACCAATGGATCGCGGTGCGTCCGGGCAGCGAGGGCACGCTCGCCCTCGCGCTGGCGCAGGTGATCGTCAGCCGGCGGCTGGCGCCGGTGCCCGCCGACGCGGGACGACTCTCCGCGTTGTTGAGTCGCCACACGCCCCGCGCCGTCGCCGAGGCGATCGGGGTCGAGCAGGAAGCCATCGTTCGCCTGGCGATCGAGTTCGCCAATTCGCGCGGCGGACTCGCCGTCGCGGGCGGCATGGCCACGCAGTACGCGAACGGCGCCGAGATCGTGGCGGCGGTGAACATTCTGAACTACGTCGTGGGGGCGGTCGGCTCGCTCGTGAAGTTCGGCGCCGATCTGGCGACGGGCTCGACGACCACGTTCGGCGAGATCGCCGCGCTCACGTCCGACATGGCGGCGGGCCGGGTTGCGTTGCTGCTCGTGCACGGCACCAATCCCGCGCACTCGCTCCCCGGCGCGTTCCCGCAGGCACTCGGCAAGACCGCGTACAAGGTCAGCTTCTCGTCGTACATGGACGAGACGGCGGCGGCGTGCGACATGATCCTGCCGGATCACCACCCCCTCGAGCAGTGGGCCGACAGCCGGCCCCGCGCCGGCGTCACCGCGCTGCAACAGCCGGTCGTCCAGCCGGTCTTCGACACGAAGCAAACTGGCGACGTCATCCTACGGCTCGCCGGTCGGAGTGGGACGTTCCAGGACTACCTCCAGACGAAGTGGCGCGGCCGGCGGCAAGCAGGCTTCGACCAGTACTGGTTCGACGCCTTGGCCCGCGGCGGCGTCTACACCGACGCGCCGACGCGCCGCGTGCGGTTGGCCACCGATCTTTCCGCCATCGGTCCCGCGGTTGTGGAATCAAATGCAGGGTCAGGGGGTGAGGACCAGACCGTCGTGGTCTTCCCTCACCCGGTGCTGCACGACGGTCGCGGCGCCAACAAGCCGTGGCTTCAGGAGCTGCCCGATCCCGTCTCGAAGATTGCGTGGCACAGTTGGGTCGAGGTGCATCCCGACACCGCCGCGCGGTGGGGCCTCGCGGCCGGCGATTTCCTATTGCTCAAGTCGCCGTTCGGCGCGCAGAAATTCCCCGCGTGGATCACGCCCTCGGTGCGGCCCGACGTCCTCGCCGTGCCCACCGGTCAAGGCCATACGGCGTACGGCCGGTATGCAAAAGAACGATCCGCGAACGCCTTCGAGCTCCTGGGCGCGCAGGCGAACAGCTACGGCGGCCGCACCTTCACCGTCAGCGCCAGCGCGACGAAGACCGGCGAGCATCGCAAGATCGTCACCACCGAGGGCAGTCCGCGCGAGCGCGGCCGCGGCGTCGTGGAAGTGCTGGGCCTCGCGCGCGCCAAGTCCTTGCACCCGGGCGATGCTCCCTTCCATCACGAGGAGACGCCTGAGTACGCGGCCGGCGCGGTCGAATCGTGGGGCGAGCGCCAGTTCGAGAAGACGGAGATCGGCAACTACCAGGGTCAGCAGCCGCGCTGGGGTCTCGCCATCGATCTGTCGAAGTGCACCGGCTGTTCCGCCTGCGTCACCGCCTGTTACGCCGAGAACAACATCGCGACGGTAGGCGAGGAGCTGATGCAGCGGGGCCGCGAGATGTCGTGGCTGCGGCTGGAGCGCTACTGGCTGACGGACGACAAAGGCGAGCCGCAGGGTGCCGTCACTCAGCCGATGCTGTGCCAGCAGTGCGGCAACGCCCCGTGCGAGCCGGTGTGTCCCGTCTTCGCCGCCTACCACACGCCCGACGGATTGAACGCACAGGTCTACAACCGCTGCGTCGGGACACGGTACTGCTCCAACAACTGCCCCTACAAAGTCCGCTACTTCAACTGGTACAACTACGCGGAGCGCGGCGGCGCGTGGGAGGCGTGGCCGGAGCCGCTCTCGATGTTGCTGAATCCCGACGTCACGGTGCGCGAGAAGGGCGTAATGGAGAAGTGCACGTTCTGCGTGCAGCGCATCCGCGGCGCGCAGAATCAGGCGCGTCTCGAGGACCGCAACGTGCGCGACGGCGACATCGTGACCGCGTGTCAGCAGAGTTGCCCCTCGGAAGCGATCGTGTTCGGCGATCTCAACGACCGCCGCTCGCGCGTGTATCAGCTCGCCGGCAATCCGCGCGGCTATCATGTGCTGGCCGGCTTGAACACCAAGCCCGCGATCACCTACCTCGCCCGCGTCGTCGCGCAGGATACGCCCAGTCATGGCTGAGAAGCCCGCCCCCCCCCACGCGCCGCCGTCGCGGGTGACCTATGACTACGTCACGCGCAC
>DASYTD010000105.1:0-11499 GCA_036002655.1 Gemmatimonadales bacterium | reverse complement strand
GGTGCTGCTCGTCGCGCTGCTCGGCGTGCTGTGGATCATCTTCGCTTGATGAGGCCGTGCGTGGTGCCTCGTGCGTGGTGCGTGGTGGCGCTGCTTGTGGCCACGGCGTGCCGCCCGTCCGGCCGTCAGGCCGTCCGGCCGACCGCGTACGATCCAGCGCACGACATCGGATCATTATTCTCAGACGTGCAGCTCTCCGGAATCTTCCCGGATTCCAAGGAATTCGTCGATGCGCGGCCTCGATTGGATCCCTCGGGCGTCGAGGCGCGCTACGACTCGGCGCGGCGGACGACGGGATTTGTGTTGCGGGCGTTCGTGGAGCAGAACTTCCTGTTGCCGCAGCCGGCGGGAGATGGGTATCACACGGTCGCTTCGCAGAGCATGGTCGCCCACATCAACGCGCTGTGGCCGGTCCTGACGCGGTCTCCCGACAGCAGTGATCCACGGTCGTCGCTGATTCCCCTGCCCCAACCGTACGTCGTCCCGGGCGGCCGCTTTCGCGAGATCTATTACTGGGATTCCTACTTCACGATGCAGGGTCTGGTGCAGGCCGGCCGCACCGACCTCGTGAAGAACATGCTGGACAACTTTGCGCACCTGATCCGCACGGTCGGGCACATCCCCAACGGCAATCGCACGTATTACCTGACGCGCAGCCAGCCACCGTACTTCGCGGCCATGGTCGGACTCTACGCGCGCGCCACCGACACGACGCAGGCGCTCGCCTATCTCGACGCGCTCGAAAAAGAATACGGGTTCTGGATGGACGGTGCGGAGCAGCTCAAGCCGGGACAGTTCTACCGGCGCGTGGTGCGGATGCCCGACGGCGTGATGTTGAACCGCTATTGGGACGACTCGGACGAACCACGGCCGGAATCCTACCGGCCTGATGTCGAAATCGGGCAGACGCTGCCCGAGTCGCTGCGCGCCAACTTCTATCGGAACGCGCGCGCCACGGCGGAGAGCGGCTGGGACTTCTCGAGTCGCTGGATGCGGGATCCCAAGGACCTCCGCACGCTCGAGACCACCGACCTGCTTCCCGTCGACCTCAACTCCCTGCTGTGGAATGCAGAGCGCATGATCGCGGCGTTGCGCGCGTTCCGCCGCTCAGCGGGGGATGATGCGATTGCGCGGCGGTTCAACCAACAGGCGGATGCCCGCCGGCAGGCGATCCTTCTGATGTATGAGCCGTCGCTGGGGTTTTTCTTCGACGTGCGCTGGCGTACCGGCGAGCGCGTCACGGACCGTCCGACGCTGGCTGCGGCCGCGCCGCTGTATTTCGGAATCGCGACCGCCGACCAGGGCCGCCGCGTCGCCGCTCGGTTGGAGCGCGACTTCCTCAAGCCCGGCGGCTTCGTCACCACGAATTTCGCGTCGGGGCAGCAATGGGACGCGCCCAACGGATGGCCGCCGCTCGAGTGGCTCACGATCGAGGGTGTGCGCCGCTACGGGCGGGCCGACCTGGCCGACAAGGCGGCGGGGCGGTGGCTCAGCCTGCTAGGCCGAACGTATCGGTCGACTGGCCGGATGATGGAGAAGTACGACGTGGTCAACGTCAATCGCAAAGCGGGTGGGGGTGAATACCCGACGCAGGACGGCTTCGGATGGACGAATGGAGTGGCACTCGCGCTCTGTGGGGAAGCGGCCCAAGCAAGGCTCTGTAAGAACTAGACGTGCTCAGTCTTCTTGTAACACTCTTCGCGCTCACACAATCTCAAGACGTCGTCCTCGCCACCACAACGTCGACCCGGGACGCCGGCCTTCTCGACTCGCTGCTTCCCATCTTCGAGTCGAAGACCGGGCACACCGTGAGAGTCATTGCCGTCGGGACCGGGCAGGCCCTCGAGATCGCCCGTCGCGGCGATGCCGAAGTCGTGCTGGTGCACGCGCCCGAGGTCGAGCGTGCCCTGGTCGACTCGGGGTATTTCGTGCGGCGGCGACTGGTGATGCACAACGACTTCTTGGTCGTGGGACCGGAGCACGATCCGGCAGGATTACGCGGGCAACACGATCCTGTGGCAGCGCTCCGGGACATCGCCAACCAACGGGCACCCTTCGTCTCGCGTGGCGATCGCTCGGGCACGCATCTGCTCGAGCAGAAGCTGTGGCGGCTGGCGGGCGTCACGCCTCCTCCGCACGGCGAGTGGTACATCGAATCGGGGCAGGGAATGGCGGCCACGCTGCAGATGGCGGATCAGAAGCACGCCTACGCGCTCACCGACCGCGCGACGTACCTCGCCTGGCGAGCGAAGGTCCAGCTCGCTCCGCTGGTCGAGGGCGATACACTCCTGTACAACGTCTATCACGTGATGGAAACGCCACACGCCTCGGCAGGCGCACGTGCCCTCGCGGATTTCTTTGTCTCCTCAGAGGCTCAGGTGCTGATCGGGCGATTCGGGACGACCCGGTTTGGACAACCGCTGTTCATTCCCGATGCCGGGACACCCGACCGCTGGTGATGTTGCCACAACCCACGACAGCGACTAGCGTGATCTTGTAAGGGTGCAGCGGGGAAGTCCCGCTGCAGGTCTGTCAGGTTGGTCGGGCCGCCAACCTCCACACAACCGATCGGTTGTTGGAGGAATGGTGCGCGACGCCAAACCGAATCCGCCGGATCCCATCGCCCATACCCGGTATGACCGCCCCGGAGGATGTTTGCTCCGGCTGTTCTGGATGGCATTCGGCAATCTGGCGCTGGTCCTGATCGCGCTCGTGATCATCGAGCGCCGCGACTTCTCCGCTGTCGACGTGGCGTACTGGTTGGTGGTCGTCGCTCTGGTCATTGCGCGTTACGTGGACATCGCCCGGTTTGCCGGCCGCACGGCGAGCGATGAACCGGCCACGCTGCGTCACTTTCGGCGCTACGCACTCGGCCTGCTCGCGAGCGCGGCGGCGCTGTGGACCTGCGTACATGTGCTCAACTACCTGCTGTAAGCGGCCCCTCTTCATCCCCGATGCGGGAAAGGTCGATCGATGGTAAAGAAAAGCGGGGACGTGCAAAGACTAGTTCCCCGCTTTGCTTCTCCTTAGAACGCCTGATCCCACCGCTGCGACAGCCGTATGGCCGAGCTGATCAGTCCCACCATGCTGTAGGTCTGCACGAAGTTGCCCCACTGCTCGCGCGTCTTGGGATCGATGTGCTCGGCCAGCAACCCGTGCGTGTTGCGGCACGCGAGCACGTACTCGAACATGCGCCGCGCTTCCTCGCGGTCGCCGATCGCCGCGAGCGCGTTGATGTACCAGAACGTGCAGACGAGGAAGGCGTTCGACGGCGTGCCAAAATCGTCGGGGGTCATGTAGCGGAACACGAAGTCGCCCCGTTTGAGCTGTTTCCCGATGGCGCGTACCGTGGCGACGAAGCGCGGATCGCTGTCCGCGACGAAGAACAACTCGTTGAGCTGCAGCAGGCTCGCGTCGAGGGTATCGCCGTCGAACGTGGCGACGAACGTGCCCAGCTTCTCGTTCCAGGCGCGGCGCGAGATCACCTCGTGCAGCTCTCGGGCCCGCTCGCACCAGTAGGTGGCGCGGCCCTCGAGGCCGAGCTGTTTGGCGATGCGGCCCAACCGCTCGCACCCCACCCAGCACATCACGGCGGAGAACGTGTGCACGCGCGTGCTGCCTCGCAGCTCCCACAACCCGGCATCCGGCTGATCGAACGACTGGAACGCGCGCTCCCCCAGCGGCTCGAGGCGCCGGAACAACGACTCATCGCCCTGGCGGATCAGCCGGCGGTCGTAGAACACATGGGTCGCGGCGAGAATGGATGAGCCGTACACGTCGTGCTGCGACTGCTCGAACGCCTGGTTGCCCACGCGCACGGGCCCGATGCCGCGGTAGCCGGAAAGCGACTCCACCACGCGTTCCGGCGGCAACCGGTGACCCGTGACGCTGTACACGGGATCGAGCCCCCCCCGGCGGTCCGCGCCCTCGGCGACGATGTTGAGGATGAAGCTCAGGTACCGCTCCATCGTCTGCGTCGCGCCCAGGCGGTTCAAGGCATTCACGACGAAATACGCGTCCCGCAGCCAGCAGAAGCGGTAATCCCAGTTGCGCGTGCTGTCCGCCGATTCGGGAATCGATGTCGTCACGGCCGCGACGATGGCCCCCGTATCCTCGAAGACATTCAACTTCAGCGTGATCGCGGCCCGGATCACGGCATCCTGCCACTCGAACGGGATGGCGAGCGAGCGTACCCACTCGCGCCAGTACGCCGTCGTTTCGGACAGGAAGCGGTTGCCGATGTCGGCCGCCGGGTCCTGCAACGTTTCGTCGGGCCCCAGCACGAGCGTCACCGCGTCGTCGAGAAAGAACGCGTTCTCCTCGAGAATCGCGGTGACGGGGACGTCGCTCGTGAGCCGCAGGACAAGGGTGTTGCCGACGTAGCGGATGTGATTGCTGCCGTACGTCGTCGCGTTGAGGGCGTGGCCGTAGTTCTGCGCCGGCCGGGCGCGCACGCGAATCCGCGGATGTCCCGCGAGCCGCTGCACGCGCCGCACCAGCATCATCGGGCAGAAGATCCGACCGTGATGCTCGAAGCGCGGCGCGAAGTCGGTGAGCTCGATGGCCCCGCCGGCTGAGTCCGTCATGCGCGTGACGACAATGGGCGTGTTGTGCAGATAGCGCTGCTCGACCGTCACGCGGTCGAGCAGCTCCACCGCGAAGAACCCGATGTCGTCGGGCCGTCCGGTCCGCGCCTTGAGCAGCGAGCAGAACATCGGGTCGCCGTCGAAGCGGGGGAAGCAGGCCCAGTTGATCTCCCCCAGGGGATCGACGAAGGCGCCGACGGTCCCGTTGCCGATGAGGGCTAGATCGAGCGAAGCCACTGCCGTACCGCCTCCACGTCGGGAAGCCGCCAGCGGGCCGCCGTGGCGCCCGCGCCGACCTTGATCGAGTGCCCGCCGAGCCGGTTGACCACGTGGAAGCCGTACTCATCGGTATCATCGTCACCGACGAACACCGGCTTCCGGCCCGCAAACGGCGCCTCCTCGAGGAACTCGAGGACGGCGAGTCCTTTGTCCTTGCCCGCGGGCTTCATTTCGACGACGCTCTTGCCGAGCTGCAGGCTGTACTGGCCGGCGAGCTGCGGCAGGACCTCACGCATCGTGCGCTGCGCGAAGTCCGCCAGCTCCGGCACGCGCCGGTAATGCAGCGCCAGCGATACACCCTTGTCCTCGAGCAGCAGTCCCGGCTTGCCGGCGATGGCGGCGGTGAGCTGCTGGCGCGCCTGCTCGAAGCGTTCGGTCGGCGACGTGTGCCGGCTGTGGACACCCGCGGCATTGCGCCGCTCCACGCCGTGCTGTCCCGCGACCGGCATGCGGACGGCTGGAAACAGGCGATCGACCTCGGCGATCGGCCGGCCACTCATCAGGGCGACCGCGCCGCCCGCGCACTCGTAGAGCCGCTCCAGGAGGCGACGCACTTCGTCGCTGACTCGCACGGTGGTGGGTGTGTCGGCGAAATCGATGAGCGTGCCGTCGATGTCGAAGAAATACGCCCAGTCGCACTGCGGTGCCGGCGGGGGGGGCTCCGCGCTCACCGCCGCCCGATCCGCTTGAGCATCGCGCCGAGCTGCCGCCGAATCCCTCCCCCGACCCCCCCGCCCCCCACCGCCGCCGCCCGCGCGGTGCCGATGTCGGGGACCCGGCCGCGCCGCCGCAGCACCGCCGCATCCATGAGCATCCGTCCCGCCCAGCGAAACACGTTGAAATCCTGAATCAGGCCGCGCATCAGCCGCATGCGCATGCGCTGCTCCGCGCTGCCCATCGTGAGCGCCTGCTGCAGGGCGCCGGCGCACTGGTCAGTGTCGTAGGGATTGACGATCAACGCCTCGGGCAGCTCGCGCGCGGCCCCCGTGAACAGGCTCAGAATCAGGACGCCCCGCTCGTCGTCGCGCGCCGACACGAACTCCTTGGCGACCAGGTTCATGCCGTCGTGCAGGCTGGTGACCATGCAGAGATCCGCGCCGCGGTAGTACTCGAAGATCTGGTCCGGCTGATGGTGCTCGATCTTGAGGATGATCGGCGGACACACTGCTTCCGGGAAACGCTGGTTGATGCGCTTCGCCAGCTCGCGGACGCGCGCCTCGTACGCACGGTATTCATCGATATGAATGCGCGTGGGCGCGGCGATCTGAATGAAGGAGAATTTGCCGACCCACCGGGGCTCGAGCTCGAGCAGCCGTTCGACCGCGCGCAGCCGCTCCTCGATCCCCTTGGTGTAATCCAGGCGCTCGATGCCCACGCCCACGGCGTGCTCCGGCGGCAGATCGTGTCGCCGGCGAATCTCCGTGCGGCATTGCTCGACCGGCCGTGCCAGCAGATCGGCGGCCGGCGGCCATTCGACCGAGATGGGATAGCGCCGCACCGACGTCTGTTTGCCGCGGTAGGTGACGGAGAATTCCTCCCGGTCCACGCGCGCCTCGAGCAGCCGGTCCACCGTGTCCACGAAGTTGTTGACGTGGAATTGCGTGTGAAAGCCGAGAATCGTGCTGCCGAGCATGCCGTCGAGCAGCTCCTCGCGCCAGGGGCAGATGGCAAAGGCCTCGGGATTAGGCCACGGGATGTGCCAGAACGAAATGACGGTGGCGGCGGGCAGCGCTTCCTGGATCATGCGCGGCAACAATGCGAAGTGGTAATCCTGCACGAGCACGATCGGGTCGGTGGACTTCGCTTCCGCTATGACGGTCTTGGCGAACTTGCGGTTCACCTTGATGTACTGCTCCCAGTCGCTGCGCCGGAACACGGGCCGCACGTGCGCGATGTGGCACAGCGGCCACAGCCCCTCGTTGGCGAAGCCGTAGTAGTAGCCCGTCTCCTCCTCCGGCGAGAGCCACACGCGCCGCAGCTGGTAGGCGGGTCGATCGGGCGGCGGGGGCACGGCGAGGCGATCGTGGGCATCCACGGTCTCGCGATCCGCGGTGCCGCCGCCGTGCGCGATCCAGGTGCCGGAGCAGGCTCGCATGATGGGCTCGAGCGCGGTGACGAGACCGCTCGCGGGCCGCCACAGCTCGACGGCATTGTCGCGCCGCATGTGGATATAGGGTTCGCGGTTCGAGACGACGATCACCTCCTGGCCGCGCAGCTCGCGACGCAGGATCTCGCGCAACGTCGCGGGGGTCCAGACGAGCCGCTCTTCGTCGCGCGAGCGGTGATCCGCTTCGAGGTCCTCGATCAGCGCGCGCAGGTCGCGGGCGATCGGTCGCAGCTCGGGCGGCGGCCCGCCAAAGCCGCGCACGGAGCGCCCGCTGCGGTCCGGGCTCGCAATGAGTCCCTCGCCCCGCAGCAGCGCGCGCAGCCCCTGCACCCAGCCGCGCCAGGAGAGCTGCGCGATGAAGACGGTGATGAGCGCCACGACGAGCCCCAGACCCACGAAAAAGAGGAAGAGGTATTCGCGGGTCTCCTGGCTGCGCCGCGCGATGAAACTCATGTCGTGAATGAGCACGAGCCGGCCCAGGTTTCCCCCCTCCGGCGGTGCGGCGGCGAGAGGTCGCACGGAGACGTTGACCGGCCCTTTCTCGGTCTGCAGCAGCCCGCCGTTCGGATTGGCAAAGCGGTCCAGCGCGGCGCAGGTCACTTCCTTGGGGAATGTGGCGGTCGCGATGGGATCGCTGCCGTCCCGGGGGCAGAAGCCCACCGCCAGCAGACGCTCGTCCTGCGTGATGCGGGTGAAGAACTGCTGGATGCGCCGGCGGTTACCCGCTTTGATCAGGTCCTGCAGCGGTTCCTCGACGGCGTTCGCGACGAAATTGGCGCGGATGTCCAGATCGCGGCTGAACCAACGCGCCGTGAGCTTGTCGACGAGCGGCACGGCCGCATACGCGAAGAGGCCCAGCGCGACGAGGAGAGGGATGACAAAGCGTAATGACAGACGCATGGACTTCTAGATACACAAAAAGGGGTCGGGGTTCCAGCCTGGCGCGGATCTCGTTTCGACGGCACCGTATGGGCCGATGACGGACCCGAAGTTGCTCAGACAATCGCTGCGCACGTTCGACGGGCTCGCCATGGTCGTCGGCATCATGATCGGCTCGGGCATTTTCCGGACGCCGGGGCTCGTCGCGCGCGAGCTGGGCCGGCCGTGGCTCACCTTCGTCGCGTGGGCGTTGGGCGGCGCTCTCGCATTCCTGGGGGCGCTTGTTTTTGCCGAGCTCGCCACTCGCCATCCGAAAGCAGGTGGCAAGTACGTCTACGCGCGTGAAGCGTTCGGCCGCCGCGCCGGCTTCGTCATCGGATGGGTCGAGGGGTTGGCGATCTATACGGCGGCGATTGCGGCAATCGGCGTCGCCGCCGCCGAGTTCATCGCCCGGATCGCCGGCTGGCCGGCCGGATGGACACGGTGGATCGCGGTGCTCATGGTCGCGGCCTTCACCGGCATCAACCTCCTGGGCATCAACTCGGGCCGCTGGGTCCAAAACGTCGTGACCGCGGCGAAGGTGCTGGCGCTCGGCGGAGTGGTCGTCATGGCGTTTGCCGCGGGCAACGGCGCGGGGTGGCACGGCGTGCTGCCCGGCGCGCCGGCGGGCTTCGCGCTGGTCGCCGCCCTCGCCGTCGCTGCGCAATCGGTGATTTGGTCGTACTACGGCTCGGTCGACGCGGCGAAGATCGCGGAGGAGGTGGTCGATCCGGAGCGCACGTTGCCCCGCGTCTTCCTGCTCGGCATCGCCATCGTGACCGCGCTGTATCTCCTGCTCAACGCGGCATTTTTGCATGTGTTGCCGTTCGATCAGGTGGCGGCGTCGAACCTCGTGGCCGGCGATGTCGCGGCAGCGATCCTGGGCTCCAAGGCGGGCGTGATCATCGCCGTGCTCGCGCTGCTCGTCGTGCTCGCGTCGCTCAATGGCAACGTGTTCGTCACACCGCGGGTGATTTTCGGGCTCTCGCGCGATGGGCTCGGGTCGCGGTGGTTGACGCGGGTGAACCCCGGCGGCACGCCGTGGACTGCGATGATACTGATCGGCGTGGTATCGATGCTGCTGGCCGCGACTGGCACGTTCACGCAGCTCCAGGCGCTCGCCATCGCGCTCATCCTGTTGATCGACGGACTGACCGTCACGTCGCTGTTTCGCCTGCGGGCGCGCCATCCTGAGGCGCCATTTCGTGTGCCGCTCTATCCGATCGTGCCTGGGCTGTTCATCGCGGTGTATGTGGCGCTGTTCGCGGGAACGGCGGTGGCGCAACCGGGACTCGTGGCGATCGCCGTGGGAGTTCTGGCCGCGGCGTGGGGACTCAGCTGGGTGGTGATTTCCCCGGCCGGTAGAGAATCACCTTCGCCTTTTCGAGTGTGATCAGGCCTCCTCCGATCATCTCACTGAGGTCCGGTAGAATCCCCTGAATCACGTCTTCGGTCTCTACCACCTCAATGATCAACGGGAGATCCACCGAGAGTCGCAGCACTTTATCGGTGTGCATCTTGCTCGAGGCCCCAAAACCAGCGATGCCACGTAACACCGTTGCACCGGCCAACCCCTTGGTGCGAAATCGTTCGAGCAGTGCTTCATACAGCGGCTTGCCGTGATACCTATCGCTCTCACCAATGAAGACGCGCATCAGTGTGCGCTCGCCGCGGAATTGTTCGGTCATCGAGGCCTCACAAGAGTTTGTTGCCGAGCGCCGTTCCCAGCATGACGGCGAGGACGCAGCCCAGAATCGTCGCGCCCATGTAGAACGACGCCCGGAGATAGTCGCCATCGTTGAGCAGCGTGACGCTTTCGTAGCTGAACGTGCTCATCGTCGTGAAGGCGCCGCAGAACCCGATCGTGAGACCAGCTCGCAGGTCAGGGGAAATGAAGGAGGCGCCCGTTGCGATCCGGATAATGAAGCCGAGGACGAAGGACCCGCTGAGGTTTACGGTCAGTGTGCCCAGCGGAAAGCCGCTCGCCGCGCGGGTCTGGATCCACCCCTCGAGGCCGTAGCGCGAGAGCGTTCCCGCGATGCCGCCGAGTGCGATATAGAGCACGGTCAAAGAAAAGACTCCTGCCAGTGTGGGTTCAGGTAGGAGTCATCAGCCGGAAAGGGCGGTTGAAGGCGAACTCCATCGCCTGGTAGAAGCTAATATCTTTCCCTCATGGCGCATATCCGCCTCGCCCTATCCCAGTTCCGGCCCAACAAAGGCGAATACGCGCAGAACGTCGCGCGGATCGGCGCGGTCGTCGCCCAAGCCGCGCAGCTGCATCCCAAACCTGACCTCGTGGTCTTCCCCGAAACCGCCACGTCAGGCTACTTCGTCGAAGGCGGCGTGAAGGAGCTGGCCGTCACGGCGGGGACCTTGGCCCGCGATCTCGCCGCCGCCTATACGGGGCCTCAGATCGATGTCGCCGTCGGGTTCTACGAACGGTTCCAGAATCACATTTACAACTCGGCGTTGTACGTGACGCTGGGGGGGGGCAACAAGAAACCGGACGTGCATCACGTGCACCGCAAAGTGTTCCTGCCCACCTACGGCGTATTCGACGAGGAGCGGTTCGTCGATCGCGGGCAGGATGGCGTGCGCTCGTTCCAAACTGGCTGGGGGGGGGGCGGCAAGGCGGCGATCCTGATCTGCGAAGACGCCTGGCACTCGCTTGCCGCCACCGTCGCGGCGCTCGAGGGCGCGCAGCTCATCATTGTGCCGAGCGCCTCACCGGCGAGAGGGCTGGGCGAGGACGAGGGCTGTGAAGGCGAGACGCTGCCCGCGTCGGTGGTCCGCTGGGAGCGCATCGTGCGCGGCATCGCCGAAGAGCATGGCGTGTTCGTCGCGCTCGCGAATCTCGTCGGGTTCGAAGGCGGCAAGGGATTCCCCGGCGCGTCGGCGGTCATCGATCCGACCGGGAAGGTGATCGCGCGCGGGCCGCTGTTCGAGGAAGCGCTCCTCACCGCGGACATCGATCTCGATGCGTTGACCACCGCGAGATCCGACTCGCCACTACTCGCGGATCTCCAGAGCGCACTTCCGGTGCTCATCAAAGGACTCGGGAAACGGGAAACGGGAAACGAGAAACGTGGGCCCCAGGTGAGATTCGATCCCCCAACGAACGGGTCTTCCGTTTCCCGTGTCTCGTTTCCCGTTTCCCGAGGATCGGTCGTAGAGCCGGCACGAGAGCCTGAAGACCCGCTCACCATCGACCCCGAGCTGACCCGGCGCTGGCTAGTCAGTTTTTTGAAGGATGAAGTCGTCCGCCGCCGCGGGTTCAAGAAAGGGCTGGTCGGTCTGTCGGGCGGCGTGGATTCCGCGCTCACGGCATTTCTCGCGGCTGCAGCACTCGGCAAAGACAACGTGATCGCCGTGCGGATGCCGTATCGCACGTCGAGTCCCGAGAGTCTCGAGCACGCGCAGTTGGTGATCGACAAACTCGGGATCCCGTCCGTCACGGTCGACATCTCCGACGCCGTGGATGGGTACCTGAAGCAGGTCGGCGATGCCGACCCGCACCGGCTCGGCAACGTGATGGCGCGCCAGCGCATGATCGTGC
Source organism: Gemmatimonadales bacterium (assembly GCA_036002655.1). Taxonomy (GTDB): domain Bacteria; phylum Gemmatimonadota; class Gemmatimonadetes; order Gemmatimonadales; family GWC2-71-9; genus 20CM-2-65-7. Next base: position 53 of record DASYTD010000105.1, on the reverse strand, counting down.
TGTTCGACCTCTCCGCCAAGCATCAGGCGCTGCCCCTCGGGACGAGCAATAAG
>DASYTD010000104.1:0-14803 GCA_036002655.1 Gemmatimonadales bacterium | reverse complement strand
CAAGAGCATCTGTTGGGACCCGGGAAAGCGCTGGGCGATTTGATCCGCCGCGGCGACGTCGGCTCGTGCATCTTCTGGGGTCCACCCGGCTCCGGCAAGACGACCCTCGCCAAAATCATCGCCAACTACACCGACCGCCACTTCGAGCCGTTTTCCGCGGTGACCGAAGGCGTGGGCCGCGTGCGCGAGATCATCAAGGAGGCGGAGGAGCGGCTCAAGTATCAGGGGCAGGGCACGATCATGTTCTGTGACGAGATCCACCGCTTCAACAAGGCGCAGCAGGATGCCTTCCTGCCGTGGGTCGAGAACGGGATCATCACACTCATTGGCGCAACGACCGAGAACCCGAGCTTCGAGCTCACGGGCGCGCTGCTGTCGCGTTGCCGGGTGTTCGTGCTCGAGCCGTTGAAGGACGATCACATTCGGACGCTGATCGGCCGCGCACTCGAGACCGAGAACAAGGGCGACCTCGAAGCCGCCGCTATGGACCTCCTCATTACGCATGCCCAAGGCGATGCGCGGAGAGCCTTGAACACATTAGAGGCGGTGCTGAAGCATGCAGCCGCCCTGTCCCCGCGCCCCGCGTTGATTTCGAGCGATCTCGTGCGTCAGGTCCTCGAAAAGCCATTGCCCGTCTACGACAAGGGTGGCGAGCAGCACTTCAACCTGATTTCCGCGCTTCATAAAGCGGTGCGCGGATCGGATGCCGATGGCGCGCTGTATTGGCTCGCTCGGATGCTCGCGGGCGGGGAGGATCCGCTGTATATCGCGCGGCGCCTGGTACGCATGGCGATCGAGGATATCGGGCTCGCCGATCCGCGGGCGCTCAGCGTCGCCCTCGCCGCGAAAGACGCCTATCACTTCCTCGGCAGTCCCGAAGGGGAGCTCGGCCTCGCCGAAGCGGCGGTCTACCTCGCGACGGCGCCAAAATCCAATCGGGTCTACACCGCCTTCGGCGACGCGCGGGCGGCGGCCGAGGAGCATCCGGCGGAGCCGGTGCCGCTGCACATTCGCAATGCGCCGACGGGATTGATGAAAGGGCTCGGGTATGGCGAGGGCTACAAGTACGCGTTTGACTCGGACAACGCGTATCTTCCCCAGGAGTACTTGCCGGAGAGCCTCCGCGGGGCGTCGTGGTACAAACCCACCGAATTGGGATACGAGAAGACGGTAAAGGAGCGGATGGAGTGGTGGGAGAAGCTCAGGAAGGAGGCCGGGAGGGCAGGACCTGACTGAAGCCATGCAGCCAGCCCTCGAACTCGATATCAGACAGTGCTGATGGGACGACGACTCTGGGGAGTAGCAGCGGGGCGGTCTGACGGCTGACCAGACCGGGCTCGCATGTGGTCGCGGATCGAACACCGAGCTCAGTGAGCCACGGCAGAAAACAATCTCCATATACGCCACTGGGGTAGCAGAAATGGTCGGCAGCCCGCTGACCCACCGCCGCCAGGAAGCGGCGATTCTCGTCGATCTCGCGCACGAAGAGATCGCGGTCGCGCGGCATGCGGTGACGATGCGTATGGAGCTGGAGGTCGACCCCTTCGCTGATGACCTGACTCAATTCCTCCGGATTCATGAGATGCAGGATCCGCTTGTTGCGGACGGGTTGCAGGTCAACCTCCAAGTCGGCAGCTAGTTGCTCCAGGAGCTCATCCTTGCCGCTGGCCGAAAGCCGGATGCGCTGTGCGTGCTGCCGAATTTGGAGACACGCAGCTGCGCGACGTGCCTCGGTGCTGACGTCCAGCGCCCCAGAGACGCCGGTGAACTCCCGACCCTCGATAATCCGCTTGCCCTGTCCCTTCCAGAGCAGATAGGAGCAGGTCACATCGAATACCGGGCGATTGAACGCTGAGTAGTAGGAGGTTTGATAGACCGTAACGGGAACACCAAACTCACGAATTACCGGGAGCGCCCGCACGAGGAAATCATACGGGCCGTCGTCGAAGGTGATGGCCACCGACCGGGGCGGCAGATCGTTCCGGCGCAATCTCGTTAGCGCCTCGCCGAGCTTCAGGACGGAACAGCCGTTCCGAACCAGCAGCTGCATGTGCCGGCGCAGCGCTTCCTGGGTGAGATAGAGCGCCTGGTTCCAGAGGTGCTCGTCTTGCTGGGAGACGCCGTGATAGCAGAGAATCAGCAGGCGACGGTCTCTCCAGGGGCTGCGTCCCACGGCTGCGAAGAGGCCTAGCCTCCTCGAGCCGTTCAGCACAGCCGTCTTGATCGTCTTCAGCCCCATGGGTGGATCATCCCCACTCTGTCACGCCCCGTCGAAGATGCGGACAATGTGCCCGGCTGCGTCCCCGGTTCCGTACAAGGGCGGGTGCGGTCGCCTGTCCCTGCGATGTTGCGCGACCGACGCAACGATCGCGTCCGGATCCGTGCCTGCCAGGAGGTTCCAGCCGACCTCCGTGGTCTCCGCCCACTCGGTTTCTTCGCGGAGGGTGACGCACGGCACCCCGAGGTAGTACGCCTCCTTCTGCACGCCTCCTGAATCCGTGAGGATCGCGGAGGCCGACCGCTCCAACTGGAGCATGTCCAGATAGCCTACCGGCTCGATCACGCGCACGTTGGAACCGGGCACCATGTTGAACTCCGCGAGTCGCTTCCGCGTGCGCGGGTGCAAGGGCAACAGGACCGGCTGATCCAGGCGAGCCAGGCCGGCGAGGATGTTGCCCAACCGCTCGGCGTGATCGGTGTTCTCGGCACGATGCACGGTACAGAGATAGAACATGCCGGGGCACAGGTTTGCCGCGTCCGGGTAGGGCGAAGTCTGACGCGCCCGTTCGGCGTGCTGCAACACGGCGTCGAGCATGACGTCGCCGACCACATGCACGCCGCGCGTGACGCCTTCCGTGGCGAGCTGCCGTGCCGCATGCTGCGAGGGAGCGAACAACCATGTCGACAGGTGGTCGGTCACGACGCGGTTGATCTCTTCGGGCATGACGCGGTTGAAGCTTCGCAGCCCCGCCTCGACATGAGCGACGGGGATACCGAGTTTGGCGGCCGCCAGCGCCCCGGCCAGCGTCGAGTTGGTGTCTCCATAGACGAGCACGACGTCCGGCCGCTCGCATTGCATCACCGCTTCGAGCCGAATCAGCATCGTGCCAGTCTGTGCTCCATGGAGTCCGCTTCCCACGCCCAGATGATGATCCGGTGCCGGGATGCGGAGCTGCTCGAAGAACACGGCCGACATCTGATGATCGTAATGTTGTCCGGTGTGCACGAGAATCTCTTCGTGCCGGCGACGCAGGACCGCACTCAATGGCGCGGCCTTGATGAACTGCGGGCGAGCTCCCAGGACCGTCAGGAAGCGCACAGCCGGGCGTAACAGTCGAGTAGCATCGCTTCCTCACGCGGCCAGTTGAATCGCTCCCGCACGGCGTCCCGACCGCGAGCGCCCATCGCTTCGGCTTCTGCGGGATGTGCGAGCAGCCAGTCAATCGCGCTGGCAATCGCCGCCGGGTCGAGCGGATCGACGACGAGTCCGCAGCCGTTCCCCTCTACGATCTCCTGCCACAGCGGGAAGCGCGATGCGATGACCGGAAGACCGGCGGCCATGTACTCGAAGAGCTTATTGGGCTGGGACTCGATGTGGTTGGCGGTGGGATGAAAGAGGACGAGTCCCACGCGCGCCTTGGCGAACAGTTGGGCTACGGCGGCGCGGGGGAGCACGCCCCGGTAGTCCACGTGTTGCCACGCCGCCGTCGCACGCACACGCGTTTCGAGCGCCGGGGTATCAAAGCGCCCGGCGAGCACGAACTGCACCCGCTGGCGGGCGGCCACAGCCTCGACAGCGCGCACCATCTCGACGACGCCGCGGATTTCCTGAAGCAAACCCACGTATGTGACCACCGGCGGCCGTGTGGCGTAGGGTGTTCCGTTTGGCGTCGCGAGCTCCGTCCACGCTGGAAAGTTCTGCACAAGCGCGCAGTGCGAGTGAGGGTAACGCCGAGCGATGGCGGGCGTGGCCGCGAGAACCCGCGTGAACGCCCGGGCCGCCGCCCGTTCTCCGACATCGACGAGTCGCGACAGGACGGCTCGGATCCCGCGCGCCAGATAATGCTTATTGAGGATGTCCGCAGGCACGTCCTCATGGACGTCGTAGATCACGTGTTTCCCCAACAGGCGGAGCACCAGGCCCACGGGGATCAGCTCAGGATCATGAAAGTGATAGACCGTGGCGCGGACTTGGAGGGCGCGCAGCAACACGCGCGCGGTTGTCACCACGACGCGCTGGAGACGCCCCCGCGCGGGCGGGACAGCGGCGATCGTGACCCCTCGGTCGCGTGTGCTGTGCGCTGCCGGCGCGACGAGGTACACGTCGTATCCCGCCTCCACGAGCGAGAGACATTCCTTTTCGAAGATGCGTGTGTCGTGCGCTGGATGGACGGATGTCAGATGGCACACGCGCACTCAGGCAGCCCCTGCGCGCGGTTGCTTCCGCCACTCGTCCGCTTCCCACCCAAAGAGAGAAGCGAGATGCAGGCAGTTGTACATGTCCCACGCCACCGGCGTCGGAAGACGCGACAGGGAGACGCCGTCATCGAGCAGCGCCCGTGCGAAGGGCGTTGCCTGTACCGCACCCCCCCGAGCGGCGATCAGTTGTCGCGTCCAGAGGGCCTGTGGCGCATAGAACGCGTACTTCCCCCGACGCCAGGCGACGGTGTCGCATCCGTGCCGAGCGAGATAGCGTCGCAAGAGGTATTTCGTCCATCCGTCCCGAATCTTGTGACGCAGCGGCAAGCGGTAGGCGAATTCGACGACGCGATAATCGAGGAAGGGCAGGCGCGTCTCCATACCCAATGCGCCGGCCGTGCGGTCGTCGTATCGCAGCAGCGCCGGGAGGCAGCGCGACAGCAGCTCGGAACGCTGCTGACGCCGGATGTCACCGAAGACCTCAGGGGCCGGCTGCGTGAGGCCCTCGAGCCAATGGGGACGAATCACCCGCACGACCCGTCCGCGCCGCACGACCCGTTGGAGGCGCGGCGTCGTGAAGTACATCGCCATCACCGCGAGCGCGAGCATGCCCCGATCGGAGCGATGCCCTCCCCGCCACAGGCCCGCAGCCGCTCGCACGGGGTCGGGGAGCGCGTGCAGTAACGCGCTGGTGTGATAGCGCTCGTATCCAAGGAAAGTCTCGTCTCCACCCTGTCCCGACAGCACGACGGGAACATCCGCGCCGCGAATGGCGGCCAGGATTGCCCAGTGCACGTACAACGACAGAGACCGAAAGGGGAGCGCCTGGTGAGCCGTCAGCGCGACTTCGTCGGCCAGCAGGCTGTCCGTCGACGGCTGCACGTAACACGCCTGTGCGCCTGTGCGTTCCGCCACGTGTGCGGCGTAGCGAGACTCGTCGAGCGAGGGATCCCCGGGAAAGCGTGATGTGAAGGTCTGAACGCTGCGGCCTGCGACACGGCTGGCCGACACGGCGAGCACGGATGAGTCCACGCCCCCCGACAACGTGATGGCCACGGGCACGTCCGCGTGCAGGCGGAGTCGCACGGCGTCCTCGATCAGGTCGCTGAAGCGATCCAGTGCTGCCTCATCCGCCAGGTCCAGGTCCGGCTCTTCGGGCAGATCCCAGTAGCGCACGAGGCTGGTGGCCCCGGTGTCGGTGTCGAGCTCGAGGCAGTGTCCAGCCGGGAGCTCGCGGATGTCCCGATAGATCGTCTCAGTCGTGTCGTCGCTGCGGTGATCGACGAGGTAGCGCCCGAGGCGCTGCATGACGATGGTCGGGCGGATCGCCGCGCAGTGGAGCAGCGCCCCAATCTCGCTGGCGAACATCGTCCCCTGCGCCGTCGTGAGGTAGTACAGCGGCTTGACGCCGAACCGGTCCCTGCTCGCAATCAGGCGTCGACGCGTCGGGTCCAGCAGCACGAACGCCCACATGCCGTTGAAGCGGCGCACGCAGTCCGTGCCCCACGCGCCGTATGCCGCCAGGATCACCTCGGTGTCCGTTCCCGTATGGAAACGGTATCCGCGCGCGCCTAGCTCGTCGCGCAGCTCCTGGTAGTTGTAGATCTCGCCGTTGAACGTGATCCAGCATCCGCCCGGGGAAGGACCCTGCATCGGCTGGCGGCCGGCTTCGCTGAGATCGAGAATCTTGAGGCGACGATGTCCCAACCCGAGCCACAGAGGCTCACCGTTGAGATCGTCTCCAGAATGGCGCGTTCCGTCGAGCGCCCAGGCGACGTACCCCTCGCCGTCAGGCCCGCGGTGCGCTAGCTGCTGGGTAGCGCGGCGGAGCAGGCGCGCCGTGAACGGCGTTGCCCCTGCATCACGCCTCGCCCAAAACGCGACAATGCCACACACGGTCGTTAGGCCTTCGCCAGGTTATCGGGTCTTGTTCCAGGGGGGGCAAGTTGTGTGCCGATAACGAGGTGGCACTCAGGCGCGCCGGAGCGGTTCTGCCTCCGTCGCTGGGCGCTGGATGTTGCATTCTTGTTGCACCTCGGGCTTGGCGACTCCCCTGGTGCGCAGAAAGTGTCTCAGCCGCGAGCGGTTCTTCGTGCACTGGAAAACGAGGAAGACTTCGGCCCGGCTCAGCCCCGACCGGTGGGTGGGTGCCCATGCCGCGGCGTAGTCGCGCAGCATGACCTCACCCGACAGCCGTGCGAGTGTCGTGAGGAGCGCGCTGTTGAGCGAGTTGTACTGCGGCGGGCAAAGATACCCGTGTGACCCATACCAGCTCCACTTTCCCCGGTAGTCCCAGGAGGGAAGCGCGTGCCGCAGGCCTGCGATGCCGCTGGTGAAGAGGTCGAACACATGAGCGTCGTCGGTCTCCATCCAGAGATCGTAGAGTCCGAGGAGGCTGAACAGAAACCCGTCGAGCACGCGCGGCAACGGGAGGCCGGGATACTCCTCGTACATGGTCCCTTCGCCCTCCGCGGTGCGCACGCCGCCGTGCTCGATGTCGGTTTCAAACACCCGAGTCGCGCGAGCACAAAGATCCAGGAGCCGCGGCTCGTCGGTGATGCGATGGGCTCGCACCAGGCTGCTGATGACCAGGCCTTGCACCATTGCGGAGATCCAGGGCGCCTTCAGCGAGCAAGCGCCTTCCTGCCAATCGAACGTCAAGGGCCAAACGATGGCCTGATCGTGCCGTTCCACCGCGTGGGCTTCGAGCCAGTCAACTTGCCGAAGGAGTATCCCACGGCCGGCCGGATCGTCCCCTTGCAGCCACCGCTCCAGGCTGGTCAGGCCGTACCAGGCCACGTACGCAGGATTGTACGTTCGCAGCGTTCGCGAGCGCTGCACGGGAATCCCCTCCGCATCGAGCTCCATCGCGTCGAAGAAGAGCCGATCACTGCGGATGTAGTAGTGGAGCGACGCTTTTGGACCTGCAGCCGGGATCGCGTCGATTGGGTAGTCGAACCGAAACCCGAGCAATTCCCTCCGCAGCGCCGTGATTGCCCACCACAGCGGTGCGAGGATTCCGGGCCACGGTTGGATGACTCTCGAATTCGAGATGACGCAAACCCCCGGTAGAGATCAGAGCAACGGATGTTGCGGCAAGGCGCGTACCAGCACTTGCGTGTGCGCGCGGTTAACAACGTTGGTTGGTCTGTAAGTACCGTACCACATTCCCGCGCGCCGTGCGTGCGACCAGGTTCTGCGCGCTGTCGGCGTATGTCGTTGTATCGGTCCTACTTGCACGACCTCGCGAAAGCGGAGTAGACCTTTAGTAACGGCGCTAGCCTTGCAACCCCTCATCATCGTGCGGAAATCACGGTGCTTGGTAACAGGGGCGGCCGGGTTCATTGGGTCGCATCTCGCCGAACGACTCGTCGCGCTCGGTCATTCTGTGCGGGTGGTCGACAATCTCAGCACGGGAGACGAGGCAAATCTCGTTTCGATCGCGCGCGAGATCGAGTTCATCCACGACGATCTCTGTGTCCCGACAGTATGTCAGCGCGCCGTTGCGGGAGTCGAGATCGTCTTTCATCTCGCGGCGCTTCCGAGCGTGCCACGCTCGCTCAAAGACCCCTGGGCGTCTCACGCGGCGAATGTGAACGCGACCATGCGTCTCCTGGGCGCATGCGTAGACGCCAAGGTCCAGCGGGTCGTGTACTCGAGTTCCAGCTCGGTCTACGGCGACACCCCTGTTCTCCCCAAGACGGAATCGGTCGAGCCGTTGCCGCGCTCACCGTATGCTGCGTCGAAGCTGGCGGGCGAGCAGTACGTGCTGGCATTCGCGCGGGCCGGACTTGTCGAGGGCGTCGCCCTGCGGTACTTCAACGTGTTCGGGCCGCGACAGAGTCCGCACTCTGCGTATGCCGCCGTCATCCCTCACTTTCTCCAAGCGGCACTCGATGGCCACACCGCCGAGCTCTATGGCGACGGTCAGCAAACCCGGGACTTCACGTACGTCGACAACGTGGTCGAGGCAAATATCCTCGCGGCCTGGTCCGCGAGTGAATTGGTCAGCGGCTGGCCGGTCAACGTCGGGGCGGGAACGCGGACGTCGCTGCTCGGGCTCATCGACCTGATCCGCACCATTACCGGTCGCCGGCTGCCGTACGTGCGGCACCGGGCGCGTTCCGGCGATGTGCGGGATTCGTTGGCGAGTCTCGATCGCGCGCAACGCCTGCTGGGCTACCGTCCGAGCGTCTCGTTAGAGGAGGGGTTGCGGCGTACGTGGGCGTGGTTCGAGCAGGAATCCAGCGCCCCGGCGAAGCTCGCCGCGAATGGACGCAGGGGAACCCTGGTCGCACGGCCCGTCGGGAGGAACGCGGCGAGGTCCGCGTGAGCGTCAGCTTCGCGCTCGGCGCCGCCCTGTTCGTGGCCGGCCTCGGCCACTTGTTGTACACGTACGTCGGGTACCCGTGGATCATCAGTTTGCTTCCTGAACGGGCGCCACGACCCGGTCCGAATGTCGCTCCCCGTCTCATATCGGTGGTCATCGCCGCGCGCGCCAGACGGAAAGGCGTCGCGCACAAGGTCAAAGGCCTGCTGCGCACGATCCGGCTGCCCTGCGAAATCGTCGTGGTTCTGGACGGACCGGGCGTGGAGTTCTCTTCCGAGTTGGCCGAGTTGGCGGCCCTGAAGGACCAGCGGATCAAGGTGTCCGTGTTGCCCCACGGACGCGGCAAGGCGGTCGCGCTGAATCATGCCGTCGCACTCACATCCGGGGACGTCCTGGTCTTCACCGACGTGCGACAGGAAGTGGCGGCGGGGGCCGTCGAACGTCTGGCCGCCAGACTCGCGTCGCCGGATGTCGGGGTGGTTTCCGGCTCACTCGCGATCTCCGCCGCCGCAGGGGCGGAGGGACTCTACGAGCGCTACTGGCGATTTGAGCGTTGGCTTCGGGCTCGCGAGGCGGCCTGGGACAGCAGCGTCGGCGTCACGGGAGCGCTGTACGCATTGAAGCGCGAGTTGTGGCGCCCGCTGCCGCCCGGCTTGTTGCTCGACGATGTCTGGGTGCCGTTTCAGGTGGTGGGCGCGGGCATGCGTGTAGCGTTCGACCCACTCGCTTTGACGACCGACATTCCGTCATCGTCCGATGCAACCGAGCTCACTCGCAAGATTCGGACGCTCACCGGCAACTATCAGTTGATCGCCTGGATGCCCACGCTGTTGTTCCCCTGGAAGAATCGAATCTGGTGGCAGTTCATTTCACACAAGGTCCTGCGGTTGCTGACGCCGCTCGCTATGGTATGGGTCCTCGCCGGCGCTATCCTGATGTCCGGAGGTTGGGCCGGGTTCATCGCGCTGCTGGGTGGACTCGGTTTCGTCCTCATAGTGGTGGCCCGCCCGGGCACCGCGGCCCTTGCTCCCGGCAGAGGCTTTCGGGGCACGGTGCGCAGTGGACTCGCGCTATTCGCTGCTTTGGTTATGGCCGCGCTCAACGCGGCACGGGGGCGCTGGGATGTGTGGACCGATCCGGGGCGCCCCACGCTGGTCGATACGCCTCGATCGTGACGTCGCGTGTGCTCCGTATCCTCGTCGTTGGTCCTCAGGGTGTTGGAGGGCAAGCGCACGCGGCGCAGTCCATTCTCGCCGGGTTCACCAGCCACCAGTCGGTTCACGCCGAATTTCAGTCGATCGATCCTCGACTCCCTGGCTTCTGGCGGTTCTTGACCGAGTGGAAGTTCATTCGATCGCTCGTTCGACCTGCGCTCTACTGCCGGGGCCTGATCTCGCGGGCGGCCCGGGCGGATGTGCTGCATGTGTTCGCCGCCGCACACACGGCTTTTCTTTTTGGGGCGTTGCCGGCGTTGGTCATCGCCAGGTGGTTCCGCCGGCCGGTCATCCTGAACTACCGTGATGGGCGGGCAGAGGCACACTTCCGATGGTGGGCCCCACTGCTGCGCTGGGCACTCAGGCGCGTCGCGCTGCTCGTTTTCCCGTCCACCTACTTGCAGGACGTGTTTCGCCGACACGGGTTTGAAGGCATGGTGGTGCCGAACGTCGTCGATACGAGTGCCTTCAGGTATGCCAGCCCGGAGCCGATCAAGCCACGGCTCGTCTCGGCGCGGGCGCTGGAAACCTTATATGGAATCGACAATACGTTGCGCGCCTTCGCCCTCATCAAGGCCCAGGTACCGGACGCGACGCTGGATATCTACGGCACGGGAACCGCGACGCGCAGTCTGCGCCGCGCAGCCAGTGTGCAGGGAACGCCGGACATTCGATTTCACGGCGCCATGTCGCGCAACGAGATGCCCGCGGTATTGGGCGGCGGCGGCATTCTGGTCAACAGCTCGCGGATCGATAATATGCCGCACCTCCTCATCGAGGCGTTCGCTGCCGGCCTGCCGGTCGTGTCGACGGCCGCGGGTGGCATCCCCCACATCGTCACACATGAGCGCACCGGGCTGCTCGTGCCGGTGGACCGCCCCGAAGAATTGGCCGCGGCGGTACTGCGCGTGTTGCGGGAACCGGGACTCGCGCAGCGGCTGTCGGCAGCCGGACGTCGCGAGTGTGCGCGCTACAATTGGGTGGAAGCCGAGCGGGGCTGGCTCGAGGTTTACCGCCGGGTGGCGACGGAATCCGCCGCCACCCGGTACAGTCGCGTTACTGGTCTACGCCATTCGTCCAGCTGAGGATCGCGTCGATGTCGGCCCCAGGATCGGTGCCATCGGTGGCTTTGCCCTTGTAGGGGCTCGAGGCGGCGAGGTGATAGTCCCCGCCCGCGGCATCGACGAACCCGACCGCGGCCTGGTTGGCTGGGTAGAAGTTTCCGGCGGGATAACTCGCGGCCGGCGCACCGATGACCACGTTGCCGCCGAACCGCCACCCGGGCATATGGAGATTGAGCGTCGCGGTGCCGTCGCCGGCGTCGTCGGACTTGATGCCGAAATTGCCGTGGGCCGCGATGTTGTCCATGAACTCGAACTGCTGCGTCGCACCGCTGGCGACCGTGATCATCGTATTGGTGGCAAACCCGGTCTGGTGATAGAACTTGATCGCGCTGAGCTGATCCGTATTGCTCGCGATCTGGAACAGCCGGCCGAACTGCGAGCTCCAGCTGGTGCTGACGTCGAGCCAGAGGTTGTTGTCGAAGCGGATCCGTGCCACCGGCACGGCCGGGAAGTCGCCCTTGTCGGTCAGCTGCAAGCCGGCGCCAACGTGCCGGATGATGTTTTCGCGCACCCAGACATCCGCTGTCTGAGCCCAGGTGGTGGGACCCGTCTCGTTGGCTGACCAGAAGACCAGAGCGAAGCCCGTCTGCGCATCGGCCCAGGAGTGCTCGAAGATATTCCCCTGAACCAGCACGCGCCGTCCGAGCTTCAGCTCGAGCAGGTTCTTTGCCGTCCACACGCCACGCCAGCTCAGCGGTTTGAAGAAGTAATTGCGGCGGATCTCGATATCCGACGGAATGAGGTTCGGGATGCCGGGATCGGCGCCGCCGAACATCACGTTTTCCCCTGAGCCTTCGAGATAGTTGTTCACGATCTTGAACGGGCCAGGGCCGTTCCAGCCGGCAATCGCCTGCGCATCAGCGCCTTTGGTGTGGCACTCGCTCAGGTAGGAGTCGATCACCGCGCTGGCGGCGCTGTTGAGCCCCACGCAGCGACTCAGATTGCCGGTCGCATTACCATGAATGTACGTGCGGTCGAGAATCAGGTCGTGCGGCACTTCAGCCATCGTATTCTGAGCCTGTGACCCATCGCCCAGCAGGACGAGGCCGTAGTTGAGGTTCGACGTCGTGGTGATCTCGACGCCAATGAAACGGTAGTGATGCGCGCCCGGAGCTGTTTGTATGGCCGCCCCGGAGTTGGGACTGACGATCTTGGGCAGCACGGCGGCGTAGGACGGCTTCATGCGCTCGCCTTCGGCCGGCAGATTCGCATCGGCCGTCGAGGAGCGGATGATGATCCAGCCCGTGCCGGTCTTCACGGGCAGCGTGAAGGAACCGGTAAACGTGGCGCCGGCGGCGAGCAGGATCTGATCGCCAGGCTGGGCATTGTTGAGCGCGGCCTGGAAATTCCCGCCCGCCGGCACGTTGATCGTCGTCCCCGTTGGCGGGCTGTACTGCGTGTTCAACAACGTCGGTAGTGTCGGATCAGGCGCACCCGTCCCACCTGTCGTCACCGAAATCGCCGCGGTTCCACTCTTTCCTTCACTGGTTGCCGTGATCGTCGCGGAGCCGGCGGTCACGCCGGTGACCAGGCCGGTCGCGTTGACGGTCGCGACCGCGGAATTGCTACTTGCCCACGTGACGACTCGTCCCGTGAGTGTGTTGCCCGCCGAGTCCTTCGGCACGGCCGAGAGCTGCTTGGTTGCGCCAACGGCGATACTCGCCGACGCCGGAGTCACCGTTACGGATGCAACAGGAACGACCAGGACGGTAATCGCGGCAGTCCCGCTCTTGCCTTCGCTCGTGGCGGTGATGGTCACCGATCCGGCAGTCACGCCCCTGACTAGACCCGCGGCACTGACGGTGGCGACGGCGGCGTTGCTGCTCGCCCACGTGACGACGCGACCGGTGAGCGTATTGCCGGCCGAGTCCTTCGTCACCGCCGAGAGCTGTCGGGTACCGCCGACGGCGATGTTGGCCGACGCCGGGCTCACCGTTACGGACGCGACAGGGACGAGCGAGACGGTAATCGCGGCGGTGCCGCTCTTGCCTTCGCTCGTCGCGGTGATCGTTGCGGAGCCTGCGGTCACACCGGTGACGAGGCCGCTGCCGCTTACGGTGGCGACGGCGGCGTTGCTGCTCGCCCATGTGACGACGCGCCCGGAGAGCGTGTTGCCGGCAGAGTCCTTCGTCACCGCCGAGAGCTGTTGGGTAGCGCCGACGGCGATGCTCGCGGACGCGGGAGTCACCGTTACGGAGGCGACGGGAACGAGCGAGACCGTAACCGCGGCGCTGCCGCTCTTGCCTTCGCTCGTCGCGGTGATCGTCGCGGAGCCTGCGGTGACACCGGTGACGAGGCCGCTGCCAGTCACGGTGGCCACGGCCGTGTTGCTGCTCACCCAGGTGATGACGCGACCGGTGAGCGTGGTGCCCGCCGAGTCCTTCGTCACCGCCGAGAGCTGTTGAGTCGCGCCGACGGCGATGCTAGCGGAGGCAGGGCTCACGGTCACGGTGGCGACGGGAACGAGCGACACCGTAATTGTGGCGCTGCCGCTCTTGCCTTCACTCGTCGCGCTGATCGTCGCCGACCCAACGGCGTTGCTGGTGACGAGACCGCTGGCGTTGACGGCGGCGACTGCAGCGTTGCTCGTGGACCACGCGATCGTGCGGCCGGCGAGCGGGTTGCCGGCCGAGTCCTTGGGTGTCGCAGTGAGCTGCGTGGAGGCGCCGATGATGATCGTAGCTACTGCCGGAGAGACCGTCACAGATGCCACCGGCACGGTGATTACCGTGACCGTGGCGGAGTCCTGGAGGGTACCCGGATTGACCCGCGCCCGCACCCGGTATTCCCCGGTGACTCCTGGCGCCTGGTAGCGGCCGCGGTGAACGCGGCCATTGATGATGGAGTCGGTGACGCTGCCGCCCGTCGTGGTCCACATGATCCCCGCGCTTGTTGTGTCGCCGGCCGCGTCGAGGGCGACGGCGAACAGGTCCGCGGTCTGGTTCGGGGGCAGCACGATCGTCGAAGGAGAGACGACGACCTTCGACGGCTGATCATTGAGAGACGGACGGGATGGGATTTTGCAGGAAATGAGTGCGAGGATACCGATCAGAACCACATCCCGCATCAGGGCCAGCCGGCAAGACAGCTTGTGCTTGAAGGTCATGACCTTAAGTCTCCCGAAAAAAACCGCCAGCGTCGATGGATGTCGGTCACTGGCGGCTCGGCGGACATGGCGATTGGGATCGCGGTAGTCCCGTAGCTCTGCGTCGCTGTCTTTCGACAGCTTTGCTCTGAGCAGCGCGTGGAACGTCTTCTGCTTTTCGCCGGCGCCTGGACACGAAAAAACCGCCAGCGATTGCTTCGCTGGCGGCCCGGCGGACGTGGCGAACGTGCGTCGTCGCGGTAGTCCCGTAGCTCTGCGTCGCCGTCTTTCGACGGTTTTGCTCTGAGCAGCGGTGTCTGCCGCGGCTCAGCGCATGGACTGGGCCACGTGCCGATCGCGCGCGAGTATCAACCGGCCCCGCCGGCGCTTAGGACGTTTTTCGTCGCCTGACCAAAAAATCGGGTCACTCCCGTTCGTGGCATTATACGGTTCTGCATTGCGTTTTGCGATTCCTACTGATCGACACCACTGGTCCAGAAGAGAACGGCGTCGATGTCGGCACCGGGATCGGTCCCGTCGGTCGCCTGTCCTTTGTAGGGGCTGGAGGCGGCGAGGTGATAGTCGCCACCCGCGGCATTCACGAATCCGACCGCGTTCACCGTAGCGGGGA
>DASYTD010000103.1:0-5301 GCA_036002655.1 Gemmatimonadales bacterium | reverse complement strand
GGCCACGGCGCGAGCGGCAAGACCTCCCTGGTCGATGCGCTGGCGTTCGTGGCCGGAACAAGCAAACGGCACGGATCTGTAAAGGATGGTACCGCCCTCACCGATTACACCGCCGACGAAATCGAACGCAAATACTCCATCAACCTCGCGCTGGCTGTCGCCGAGTGGATGGATACGAAGGTCAACCTCATCGACACACCGGGCTATCTGGACTTCACCGGCGACGCGCTCGCGGGCGTGTACGCCGCCGATGCCGCCGTCGTGGTGCTGTCCGCGACCGCCGGCGTCGAAGTCGGTACGGAGAAGGTGTGGGACTACTGCGAGCACCGCTCGCTGCCGCGCCTGTTCTTCGTGTCGTTGATGGACAAAGAGCACGCCAACTTCGAGCGCGTCTTCAATCAGATCAAGGAGCAGCTGACGCCCAAGGTGATCCCGGTGGAGATTCCGGTCGGCGAAGGCGCGGAATTCCACGGGATCATCAATCTGTTTTCGAAGCAGGCGCACCTCTACAAGAAGGGCACAAAGGCCGGCGAGTACGAGGAAGTAGACGTGCCCGACGAGTACAAAGAGTGCTTCGACAAATACTCCCAGGAGCTGATCGAAAGCATCGCGGCAACGGACGACACGCTGCTCGAGCGCTACCTCGGCGGCGAAGAAATCGGCCGCGACGAAGCGATCACCGCGATGAAGGCGGGCATGGCGAAAGGGGAGCTGTTCCCGCTGTTCTGCGGCGCCGCGGAACTCACCTACGGCACTCGGGCGTTGCTCAGCAAACTCGTCGAGCTCTGCCCGGCGCCGCATGAGCGCCCACCCGTCGACGCGCAGCAATGGGGCAGCGCTGAACGACTCACCCTCAACGCGGACGACTCGGGGCCCCTGGCCGCTCAGGTGTTCAAGACGGTCTCCGAGCCCCACGTAGGAGACGTCACCCTTTTCCGTATCTACTCCGGGTGGGTTAGGAACGGGCAGGACGTGTGGAACGCGCCGCGCGAAGTGTCGGAGAAGCTGAACCACCTGTGCGTGGGCTTGGGCAAAGAACGCATCGAGGTCCCGGAGCTGCACGCGGGAGACATCGGTGTGGTCGCGAAGCTGCGCGATACGCATACGAACGACACCTTGTCGTCCAAGGACAAAGGGCTCGTCCTGCCGAAGATCCCCTTCCCCGAGCCCGTCATCACGGTCGCAGTCGAGGTGAAGCAGCGGGGGGAGGAGGACAAGCTCTCCACCGGCCTGCACAAGCTGCACGAAGAAGATCCCACGTTCCATCACGAGTACAACGGCGAGCTCGCCCAAACGCTCATTCGGGGGCTCGGCGAGCGACACCTTGAGATCGTGGTCGGGCGGCTGGCGCGGAAGTTCGGCGTGCACGCGCAGACCACAAAACCCAAAGTCGCCTATCGCGAGACATTCCGCGGCAAATCCGAGGGGCAGGGGAAGCACAAGAAGCAGACCGGCGGGCGCGGGCAGTACGGCGACTGCTGGATCCGCATCGCGCCGCTGCCGCGCGGCTCCGGCGTGCAGTTCGTCGATGAGATCGTGGGCGGCGTGATCCCACGGCAATACATCCCCGCCGTGGAGCGCGGCGTCGCCGAGGCGGCCCACAGGGGGCCGATCGCCGGGTATCCCGTCGTGGACTTCAAGGTGGAGCTGTACGACGGCTCCTACCACGACGTGGACTCCAACGAAATGTCGTTCAAAATGGCCGGCATTCTGGCCTTCCGGAACGTGAGCCCGGGCGCGCGTCCCGTGCTGCTCGAGCCGATCATGGATGTCGAGGTCTGGACGCCGGACGACTATCAGGGTGCGGTGATGGGCGACTTGTCCTCACGCCGCGGGCACATCGTGGGAACGGAGAAGGACGGGCGTCTTACCAAAGTGAAGGCGCTCGTTCCCGAGGCCGAGCTCGATCGCTACGCGACGACGCTGCACTCGATCACGCACGGGCGCGGCACGTACAAGATGAAATTCCATGTCTACCAGGATGCCCCGCCGGAAATCGCGGCGAAGGTGACGGAAGCGCGGAAGAAGGAGCTCGAGGAAGCGAAAACGTAAATGCTCGCCCGCTGGCTGCGCCTGTGGTTTGGGTTCTCGGATCCGGTCGATCGCGGGACCTACTTCCGGCACGGCCTCGGTCTCACGGCGTTCAAGTATGCCATCGACGCGCTGCTCATCTGGCGCCTTGCGGGCATCGTTTGGACGCCGCTCGACTATCTGAGCCCCTTGTGGAGCACTCGCCAGCAGCTGCTCCAGCATGGTCCGTCGTGGCTGTTGCCCGTGCTCGTGATTATTGCGCTGCCGTTTCTCTGGATCGGCGTCAGCATGTCCATGCGGCGGGCCGTGGATGCGGGCGGCGGTCCCTGGATCGCGCTCCTCTTTTTCATGCCGGTCATCAACTTCGCGCTCATGGCCGTGCTGTCGTTGCTGCCGTCGAGCTCGCGAGCGTGGAGAGGGCCGGCCGAGGTTCAGCTACCGGTCGTTGACGACCGCCTAAAAAGCGCGATGCTCGGCGTCGCCGCCTCGTTGGGGATCACGCTCCTCACGGTTGGGATCGGCGTGTACCTGCGGCGCAGCTATTCCACCGGTCTTTTCCTCGGTGTGCCGTTCACAATCGGGTACATCACCTCCTACATCTACAATCACGGACATGCCCGTCCCGCCGGACAATCGATCATTCTCGCGATGGCGAGTGTCACGATCGCCGCCGGCGCGCTCGTGGTATTCGCGTTGGAGGGGATGATCTGCGTGGGGATGGCGTGGCCGATCGCGCTGGCCGTCGCATTTCCCGGCGCGGTCCTGGGGCGGATGATGGCCACGCGCGGCGTGCAGACCTCGGCCGGCGCCGGCATGGCCCTGCTCGTACCATTGTTCGTCGGGGTCGAGCCGCGCGTTGCTCCGCCGCCGCACGAAGTCGTGACGGTGGTCGAGATCGCTGCGCCGCCCGATGTGGTCTGGCAGCACGTCGTGACGTTCCCGGATCTCCCGCCGCCCAACGAACTGCTGTTTCGTGCCGGGGTCGCTGCGCCCACGCGCGCGCGCATCGAAGGCAACGGCGTCGGTGCGATTCGCTACTGCGATTTCACCACGGGGAGCTTTGTCGAGCCGGTCACGGCTTGGGAGGAAAACCGGCTCCTCGCCTTCGACATCATTGCGCAGGCGCCCCCCATGACCGAATGGAGCCCGTACCGGAATGTGAACCCACCGCACCTAGACGGGTACTTCCGGGCGACCCACGGCGAGTTCCGGCTCACGCCCCTGCCGGGCGGCCGCACGCGCCTCGAAGGGCGCACCGCGTACGTCGTGGATATGTTCCCACAGCGCTATTGGACACTGCCAGCTGGCCGCTTCGTCGCGGCCATTCACGAGCGCGTCTTGCGGCACATCGCAGCCTTGGCCGAGGAGGAAGTGCCCCGATGAGAGCGACTGCCCTCTGTACGACCCTTGCTGTCGTAGCGGCCTGCCAGCCCGTCGATCGGAAACGCGTCTCCAACGTTGCCGACACCACCGCGGCGGTCGATACCGCGCCGGTCCCGCCACCTCCGCCCGCCGCACCGAGCGCTAGTCGGATACTGACGGTGGCCGGCTTCGCGACCCCGGAATCGGTGCTGCACGACTCGGCGCAGGACATCTACTTCGTCTCGAACATCAACGGCAGCCCGACGGCGAAGGACAACAACGGCTTCATCAGCCGCGTGCGGCCCGACGGGGCGGTCGAGAACCTCAAGTTCATCGAGGGCGGTCGAGCGGGCGTGACCCTCAACGCACCGAAGGGCCTGGCGGTGCTCGGCGACACGCTGTGGGTGACGGACATCGACATGATCCGCGCGTTCAATGCGCAGACCGGGGTCCCCCGGGACAGCGTTAAGCTCGACAGCGCGGGCGCCGTCTTTTTGAACGACGTGGCGATCGCGACGACCGGCGCGATCTACATCACCGATACCGGGATCCGGTTCGACGATGTCGGCAACATCCTCCATCCCGGCCCCGACCGCGTATTCCGCATCGGTCCCGACCGCAGGGTGACGGTCGCGGCGCGGGGTGACAGTCTTGGCTGGCCGAACGGGATTACCGTGGACCCCGTGGGCAAACGGTTCATCATCGTGTCGTTCGGGGCGACCAAATCGGTACTCGCATGGAAGCCGGGAGACCGCGCGGCTCGCGTTATCGCCAAGGGCGCCGGCGGATTCGACGGCGTCGAGGTAGCCGGCACGAGGATCTTGGTGTCGAGCTGGACCGATTCGACCGTGTCCGCGTACGAGACCGGGCAGGAAGTGAAGGTGATCACCGGCGTGCCGAGTCCGGCCGACATCGGCTATGACGCGAAGCGCAACCGAGTGTTGATTCCGATCTTTACGGGCAATCGGGTCGAGATTTGGCAGCTGCAGTAGCCATCCGGGTGAGGGGCGCTGTCCTCGCCCTGGCAGTCGCGGCCGCGTGCCGCAACCAGCCTATGGTCAGCACGCGGCTCGTGGACGGCCGGGCAGACCAGAGCTGGTCTGGGTGGTCGCTGTACCGGGTCGAGGTCCATCAGGGCCCCCGGGCGCCGTTCGCCGGCCTCGACCGGATGTGGCAGCGTTTCGAGCGGGTAGACACGATTCCCTACATCCGCACGCTTGGCTCGGTCGCGGTCGTCGGTGACACGATGGTGATCGGCGTGGGCGGGTACTCCGCTACATCCTTTCAGTACGACCTGCGAACGAAGACGCTGTCTCGCGCGCCGCTCCCTGACTGGCTCAACACGGCGATCTTCACTCCGCCACCAGCCTTGGCGCCCCAAGGTCGATACATCGCGTACCTCGGGCAGCTCGAGGACGGCACGGTGCGCTTTACCGTGCGGTCGTGGCCCGAGGGCCGCGTGATTGCGCAGAGTGCGCCCGTTCATCCGCGGATTCTGGCTCCGCCCAACGGGGGAGCGATCTGGTGGCAGAACGCCGAAGGGCTTTATGCGGGTTTTCCGGTGAGCGACTCAGGTCCGGGTTGGGCGCGTGTGGAAGGGAAGCTGGCGGGCGGGCGTATGGACCTCGCTTGGACGATTTTTCCGGATGTGCAGACGTTGGCTGCTCGGGCCGTTCAGCCAGTTGTCCCGGTCGATTCTGCCGCGGACCGCCCTCGCGAGGATCAATGGGCGCGCGCGGCGCGGCTGATCCGGCGCCTTCCTCCCTCGTCCTTCCCCGAGCTGCCACAGCCCTTCGCCGCCGAGCTGGCGAGAATGGGCTGTGCGGTGCCTCAGTCGGGCTACACTGGTCGTCGCGGGAATGTGATCCGCGGCAGCTTCGGGGCTCCAGGGCAACAGGACTGGGCGGC
>DASYTD010000102.1:0-17435 GCA_036002655.1 Gemmatimonadales bacterium | reverse complement strand
CGGGTAGCGATCGATCCAGCTCTTATAGAGCGCAATCATCTCTTCGGCGCTCTTCTTACCGCCCTTGCTCTTCTTGAACGTGTACGTGCCCTCTTCATACAGCTCCGAGGCGGCCACATCCAGCGCGATGGCGACGTCCTTTCCCGCCTCGAAGCCGGCCGCCTCGATCGCCGCCATGATCGCCTCGAGCGCCGCTTCGTCGTTCGGCAGATCGGGCGCAAAACCGCCCTCGTCCCCTACCGCGGTCGAGAGGCCCCGTTTGGCCAGCACCTTTTTGAGCGCGTGGAAGACTTCCACCCCAATCCGCAGGCCTTCGGGGAACGTCTCGGCGCCGATCGGCACGACCATGAACTCCTGCGAATCCACCGTGTTCGCGGCGTGCGCGCCGCCGTTCAGGATGTTCATCATCGGCACCGGCAGCACGTGGGCGACCGGTCCGCCCAGGTAGCGGTACAGTGGCAGGCCGGCATCCTCCGACGCCGCCCGCGCGACAGCGAGCGAGACGGAGAGAATCGCGTTGGCGCCGAGGTGACCTTTGTTGGGCGTCCCGTCGAGATCGAGCATCGCATAGTCGATGGCGATCTGATCTTCCGCCGAGAGGCCCTCGAGTCGCGGCCCGATCACCTCGTTCACGTTCTTGACCGCCTCGAGCACGCCCTTACCGTTGAAGCGTTTGGTGTCGCCATCGCGCAGCTCGACGGCTTCGTGCTCACCTGTAGACGCGCCACTGGGTACGGCCGACCGGCCAACTGCGCCGCTGGCGAGGGTGACGTCGGTTTCGAGGGTGGGATTGCCCCGGCTGTCGAGGATTTCGCGCGCGTGGACGGAGATGACGGTGCTCATTGTGGCCCGAACCCTACCGCGCCTTCGACTGTAGGGCAACCATCGCCGCCCGCACCGTGTCCCGCAGCCGCTCGCGATCTTCGGGCCGCAGTCCTTTCGTGGAAATAGCTGCCCCTACCAGCAGACGGATGGGGCGCGGACGCAGACGCCAAGCGCCCTTGGGCAGGATCTCGAACGTGTGATGCACGTACACGGGCACGATGGGCACCTGCGCCGCGATCGCGAGGCCGAAGGGCGCGTTCTTGAACGGCAGCAGCTCGCCGGTGCGGCTGCGCGTCCCCTCGGGGAAGACGACGACCGAGGTGCCGCCCTGAATCCTGCGCGCCGCCTCGTCGTACGCTGCAAACGATTTCTTGTGGGCGGCCCGATCGATGGGGACGTGCCCTACCGCGAGCATCGCTCGTCCCAGGAGCGGAATCCGAAACAGCTCCTGCTTCGCGACGAAGCGAATCGAGCCGGGGAGCGTTGCGAACAGGGCCCAGATGTCGAACATCGAGGAGTGGTTCGAGGCGTAGATCACCGGCTGGTCGCGCGGGATGTTGTGCAGGCCTTCGGCAAGAACCGGCGTGCCCGCCGCCTTGAGGATGTCGCGGGACCAGTCCATGCCGGACCAGTCGTACACGCCGCCGCGCCGGTGGCGCACGCGAAACAGAGCGGCCAGGACGGCGCCCGCTGCGTGGACCACTGTTGAAACCGCTAAGACTACATAGTACCAGAGGGTGCGGATCACTGCGCGAAGTGATCGTATCCTGCAGGCAGTGGCACCGGTCTTTGGTGGTCGAGGAGGCGCACGCCGCCCCGGCGCCCGCCCCCGGCGCGCAGGCAGGTGCCGATGCGCGTCAGCTGGAGGCCCGTTTGCGAGCGAAAGGCCGATGCGCTCGCGTCGCCGAATGTCGGTGGCATGGTGAACAGCAGCTCGAATTCCTCCCCGCTCGAGAGCGCGGCCATCGCCTCCACGTCTTCCCAGCACGGGATGTGCTCGAGACTGATCTCGATCCCAAGCTCCGACGCGGCGGCGAGATGCTGGGCATCGGCCGCGAGCCCATCCGAGATATCGATCATCGCGCTGGCCCCTTGTTTCGCAAGCCAGCGGCCGGCTTCAATGCGAGGTTCGGGGCAGGCGTAGCGATTGCGGAGCGGCGTCGCCATGCGCTTGCCGGCGCGCAGCCCCTCGAGCGCGAGCGCAGCTCCGCCCAGATATCCGGTGACCCAGAGCGCGTCGCCTTCACGCGCGCCGGAGCGGCGCACGGGACGCTCCGTCGTGCCAACCACGCACACGTCCACGACGTAGCGCTCCGACCGCGTGAGATCTCCGCCCAGCACTCGGGCCTCGAGATTGTGCGCCATGGTGGCGACACCCGCCATGATTTCGGCGGCGGGATCGGCGCCCTTGCCATTCGGCTTGGCCGGAACGCCCAACGATACGAGCAGCCCGAGTGGCGTCGCCCCGTCAGCGGCGAGATCGGACAGCGCAGCGCCGGCCGCTCGGAAGCCGATCTCTTTGAAATCGAGCCAATCAGTACGGAAGTGAATGTTCTCGATCGAGCTGTCGATGCTCAGCGCCAGCGTGGTCGCCCCCAACGGAATCAGGGCGCAGTCATCACCCAGGTCCGAGACATCACCCAAGATGTCCTGCAGCCGCTCCATGATGCGGCGGATCCGATCGAATTCCTTCCCGGCGCCGAGGTTCATTGGATCCGCACGAGGCCACTGTCGGTGGCCGCCCACAGGAAGGCTCGATCGGCGGCCAGGTCGCGCACGGCCGCCGGCACTTCGTACGGCACTGGGTGCACGTGGATGAACGCCGTTGCGATGTCGGCTTGGGCAAGACCGCGCGTCCCACCGATCCACAGACGACCGTCATGAACGGCGGCCACAGCGGTGGGAATACCGAGCGTCAGCGGCAGGGGAATGGCGGTCCACACCCGGGTGGCGGGATTGCGCCACAGCAGGTCTCTCTCGGTTGCCATCACGATGGTGTCCTGAAGACGCCCAAGCGCGTAAACAGTCACGCGCGTGCTGGGACGGTCGGCCAGCTCAGCCGGCGTCGTGATCGCTGCCGCACCCGGCAAGACCTGCCCGAGTCCCGCGTTGGTCCCAACCCAGAGCGTCTCGCCGGCGGCGAGCAAGCTCGTGATCGCGAAACCGCTCGGCCCGATGTCCCGAAAGCGCTCGTCGCCAGAGATAAAGGAAAGGCCACGCGTGGTGCCGACCCAGATGCCATCGCGCGCCGGCGCGAGGCACGTGGCATCCGGCAAGTCCCAGAGACGCGACTGGAACGTGGATGGATCGATGCGGAGCACGCCCTGCTCGGTCGCGAGCCAGAGCTGATTGCCGGTCGCGAGCAACCGGCGTGAAGAGAGGAAAGAGAACCCAAGGGCGGCGCGACCGCCCTCTGAGCTGCGCGTCGCCGACAGATCACTGGCCACCCATGTCACCCCATGACGCGCTCCCGGCCGCGCATTCGTCGCGGTCCAGATGCCGTCCGTCGCAGGTGCCAGCGCGCCCACCGCCGGGCCAAGCAAGCCGTAGCTCAACACTTCCCATTCCCCCGTTTGCTTGTCTACCCGTACCAACCCCATACCGTTCGTGCCGAAGAAGATTTCGGGACGGTCGGGTGTGGCCGCCGCGGCGGTGAATTGGTGCGTGCGCAGCCGCGTATCCGTCAGAATGGCCGCCCGCATCGCGTCCGCCAGTGGGGCGCTCGCGAGCGCCGCGTCCACTGTCAGAGTTTGGTCATTCACATTCGAAGGTAGCGAGCCCGGCGTCCACACGCGTCCATCTACATCGTAACGGGCGTAACCAATGAGAGTTCCGAGGTCGAGCCAGACGGCGTTCGCCGCCGGGTCAGCAATGGCTCGCCGGACCCTCCCTCCGGGGTAGCCATCGAGTGTGGTCACCGGCAGCCGGAAGCGGCGCGATATGCGATCGTAGATCAACAGACCATGTGTCGTGGCGGCGAACACGAACCACGACGATGCGGCCACGGCTTCAATCTCAGAGAAATCGGAAATCACGACGCGAGTGTCGGGCCCCAAAAAGACGGTCGGACGGTCGGACGGCCGGACGGCCCCCGTAGCGCAGGCGAGGATAAGTACCCCGACTGTTGCAGTGCTACAACACGTCTGGGGCTTCAAGTTCCGCCAGAACCGGGGGCCGATGAGGCTTCACCTCTTTCCAGCTGCGCCACACGTCGGGCAGCGCGGCGAGCACATCAGCGGGCCGCAGGCTGCGCGCGGTCCACTGGCGTGCGCCCTGCTCCGCGGCTCGGCCGAGTGCATGGGCACCGAGCGCGGCGGCCTCGGCGGGCGCGGTGCCGCGCGCCAGGAACGCGCCGATGAATCCGGCGAGCAAGTCCCCACTGCCGCCGGTCGCGAGGCCGGGGTTGCCGCTCGCCACGATGTGCTCGGGACCGCGCAGGTCGGCGATCACGGTCGGGACGCCTTTGAGGAGCAGCGTGCACTTGAGCTTCGCGGCGGCGCGCGCCGCGGCCGACCAGCGATCGTTCGCCGCTTCATCCGCGAGTGCGTCGCCGGCGAGGGCGCGGAATTCGCCCAGGTGGGGAGTGCAAACCAGGTGCCTGGTGCCGGGTGTCAGGGTGACACCTGACATGTAGTGCAATGCGTCCGCGTCGATCACTGTCGGGATCGGGCGGTGCGAGAGCACTTGGGAGACGAATGGCGCACGCACATCCACGCGACCCAGACCGGGACCGAGCACGACCGCATCCGCCCACTCGATGGCTTCGACGACGGCGGGCTCGAGCGCTTCACCGAGCGACGACTCGACCGTGAGCAGGTCGGGCAGGCTCGCCTGCGCGGCGGCGATCGTCTCGCGCGCGGCGACGAGCTTCACGAGTCCGGCCCCGGCGGCGAGCGCGGCGCGCGCGGCGTGCAGCGCCGCGCCACTCATCCCGTCGGCGCCGCCGATCACGCACACGCGCCCGCGGTCGCCTTTGTGCATCTGCGGCACGAGACGCGGCAGCCGTTCGGCCGCCCACGCGTCGGTGACGAGCAGGGGCCACGCCGTGTCGGGCGGCGGCAACCCGATGTCCACGACGACGATCTTCCCGCACCATTCGCGCGCCAGCAGATGACCGCGGCGCGGTGCGCCGAACGTCACCGTGAGCTGCGCATGCACCGGCCCGTGCGCTTCACCGCTCGTGAGATCGAGCCCCGTTGGCCCGTCCACGGCAAGAATGGGAGCCCCGTACTCCCCCAGGCGCTGGGCCAAAGCCAGCACGTCGCCTTTGGCGGGACCGGCGGCACCGGTGCCGAGCAGCGCGTCTACGGCGAGGGCGGCCTGCGGCCACGCTTCCTCACGCCCGAGCTCGCGCACGCCATCGAGGCGCGCGAGCGCGCGATTGTCGATTGCGTCGTCTGTTTTGGGATCGACTGCCGCCACCCAGACGGGAATGCCGGCGGCGTGGAGCGCGCGCGCGACGACCCATCCATCGCCGCCATTGTTGCCGGCACCCGCGGCGATGAGCACTCCCCCATTCGCCGCCGCCGGCTGCTCGGCGATGAGCACCTGCGCGACGGCCCGGCCCGCGGTCTCCATCAGCACGCGGCTCGGCACGCGATACTGCGTGCGGGCCGCTGAATCCCACGCCGCGGCTTCGCTCGCCGAGAGAACCGGAATCGGATTCACGGAATCACCACCCCCGCGTACCCCACCACGCGCCCATTATCGCCGGAGACCCAACCCGAGTGGCGGTAGTCTACCACCTCCGCCTGTGCGGCGCCCAGGCCCCGCGCCGCGGCGAGCACGACGGCCGCCGGTCCGCGGCCGCACATCGAGATGCGCTCGCGCTTGCAGCGCGCGAGCAGCTCCTCCCCGTCGAGCGCCGTCACCGCCTCGAGTGCACGGGCATCCTTCTGCTCCGACACCTGGGCAGGCTCATAATGATTCAAGTCGCTCGAGGCGAGCAGCAGCACCGGCTCGCCGGCCGCTTGGACGAGCGTTGCGAGCATCTCGCCCAGCTGTCGGGCAGGCTCCCACGCATCCCACGCGATCACCAGCGGCACGATGCGCACGTCCGACCGGAGCATCTGGAGAAACGGCAGCTCGACCTCGATCGCATGCTCGGCCCGATGCGCGTCGTGATCGACGTCGACGAGCCCTTTCGAGACCTCGCGCAGCGCCTGGGCCATGTCGGCGTCGACCAGCACCTCGCCGAGCGGCGTGCGAAACGCACCCGCTTCCCATAGCGACACTCCGCCTTCGACCTCACAGACGCCGGTGTGATTGGGCGCGAGAATGATCACGAGAGCCGGCACGGCGATGCGGGCAAAGACGGCGGCCGCCGTCGGCCCAGAGTAGATGTAGCCAGCATGAGGCACGATGATGGCGCGTGCGTTCCCCCTCTCCGCGTGCGGAGAGGGGGTCAGGGGGTGAGGACGGCGGGCATCCGCGAGCAACGTTGCGACAACGGCCCGTAGTTCCGTTGGATCAGCAGGATAAAAACGCCCCGCGACGGCGGGTGCGCGGACGGAAGTCGCTATTTCGAGCTCTGACCGATGGTGCGGCCGAAGGAGATCTCGCCGTTGTCTATGCGGATGTTGAATCCACACTCCGGATTGGAGCAGACCCAGGCCTTGTAGGTGATTGGTGCGCCGTCACGGCCATAGTCCGACAACGGAATCAGCATGCCTTGCTGGCACTTCTTGCAGGCGGGCCACTCATGGGCGTCCATGGACACCCCCCTTCCCCAATACCCCACCCTGAAGGGTGGGCTCGGCCAAGCAGTCTTACCCCGAGAACGACACTCCTGGCCAGCGGTAGCCGGCCCCAGCCTTGAAGACCTCCGCGAAGTCGTAGACGTGCTCGAAGTCCTCGAGCCGATCGGTCGGCTGCCGCGCGAGCAGCCCGACGTCGATCAGCATGAACACGATCTGTCCGAAATCATCGGTGGTGTGAATACCCCAGTGCGTCAGCACGGCGGCGGAGAGCATGCCGAACTGCTCCAGCGCGAAGTCGCGGCACGCCCACGCGAGCTCGACACCAGTCAGGTGGCGCCGCGCCGGAAGCCGTGTCTGCGCGAATTCCAGCGCCGCGAGCACGAACACATAGGCGCGCTCGTTGTACTTGCCGTCGCGGCGGCGGATCTCGGCCAGCGCCGCTTCGAGCGTGGCGACGTCGCTCATCGCCGTACCTCACCGGGGGGTGGCGGCACCTGGGGCGTCTGCGGCGATGGGGTCACGACGCGGATGCCCCCCGAGCGGCGTTCTGTCCGATCCTCGGCTAGCGGCACATCGAGCAGCGCCAAAGCGAGTACATCGTCAATCGTTTCCACGAGCTTGATATCGAGCAACTTCTGTACCTCTTCCGGCAAGTCAATCAGGTCGTTCTTGTTCCGTTCGGGAACGAGCACGGAGGTGACGCCCGCACGCGCCGCCGCGGTCAGCTTCTCTTTGAGGCCGCCGATCGGGAGCACCCTGCCCCGTAGCGTCAGCTCACCGGTCATCGCGACGTCGTGGCGGGCCGGCCGCCGGCACAGGAGGGACGCCAGCGCCGCCGCGATCGTGATGCCCGCCGACGGCCCATCTTTGGGCACCCCTCCCGCGGGCACATGCAGGTGCACATCCGACTGGGTGAACGCGTCGAGCGGGATGCCGAGCGCGCTGGCGCGGGCGCGCAGCAGGCTCCAGGCGGCCTGCGCCGATTCCTTCATGACGTCGCCGAGCTGGCCGGTCAGCGTGATCTGGCCCTTGCCCGGCATCCGGATCGCTTCGATGAACATGATGTCGCCGCCCACCGGCGTCCACGCGAGCCCGGTCGCGACGCCGATTTCGGGCGCGCGTCCCGCGACCTCGCTCTGTACTTTGGGCTGCCCCGCATACTTCTCGAGATTCTTGGAGGAGATCTTCACGGTCGTCGATTTCCCTTCGACGACCTCGAGCGCCGCTTTGCGCAGCACGCCCTGGATCTCGCGCTCGAGCTGGCGCACGCCGGCTTCGCGTGTGAACTCGCCGATCAGCCGTTCCAGCGCTCCGTCGGCCACGGTCGCCCGTTCACTCTTTTGCTTTTCCCCTGCCCCGAGTCCCGTCTCCTTGAGCTGGCGCGGCAGCAAATAGCGCTTGGCGATCTGGAGCTTTTCGGACGGCGTGTAGCCGACGAGGGTCAGCTGCTCCATGCGGTCGAGCAGCGGATCGGGGATGGGCATGGTGCTGTTCGCCGTCGCGATGAACATCACGCCCGAGAGGTCGAACGGCACCTCGAGATAATGGTCCACGAACGTCGAGTTCTGCGCGGGATCGAGCACCTCGAGCAGCGCGGCCGTCGGGTCGCCGCGCACGTCGGCGCCCATCTTGTCCACCTCGTCGAGCATCAGGACGGGCGTGCGCGTCTCGCAGCGCTGCAGCGCGTGGATGATGCGCCCGGGGATCGCGCCGACGTAGGTGCGGCGGTGGCCGCGAACCTCCGCTTCATCGCGCACGCCGCCGAGCGACACGCGTGTGAACTTGCGGCCCAGCGCTTCGGCGATGCTCTGGCCGAGCGACGTCTTGCCCACGCCCGGCGGCCCGATGAAGCAAAGGATCGAGCCCTTCGCCTCGGGATTGAGCGTCCGCACCGCGAGGTATTCGAGGATGCGTTCCTTGATGGTCTTGAGATCATAGTGGTCGCGGTCGAGGATCTCGCGCGCCGCCTTGAGATCCAGCCGATCCTGCGTCACGCGGCTCCACGGCAGCGCGGCGAAGACGTCGAGGTAGGTGCGCGCGACCTGGTATTCGGCGGACTGCGGCGACATCTGGCGCAGCCGCTTGAGCTCGCGATCGGCCACCTTCTTCGCTTCGGCCGAGAGCTGCGCTTCCTCGAGCCGTTTGCCGAGCTCTTCCAGCTCGTCGTCCCCCTCACCTTCGCCCAGCTCCTGACGGATCACCTGGAGCTGCTCGCGCAGCACGTACTCGCGTTGATTCTGATCGAGCCGCGACTTCACTTTTTCCTGGATCTGCGTCCCGACCTCCAGCACCTGGAGCTCTTGCACCATGAACTCGCCCAGCCGTTCGAGCCGGCGTGTCACGTCGTCGATCGCCAGCAGCTCGGCTTTCGCGGGGAGGGCGAGATCCAGATTGGCGGCGATGAAGTCGGCGAGCTTGCCGGCCTCCTGGATGCCGGCGAGCACCTCGTGCAGCTCGGCGCCGAGGTAGGGCGCGATGTCGATCACGCGCGAGAACTGCGCGATGACCGTGCGCTTGAGCGCTTCGGTGCGTGAGTCCTCGAGCAGGTTTTCCTGGAGCGGCTCGGAGCCGGCCATCAACCACTTCTCACCTTGTGCGATGTCTTTCAGGCGGGCGCGTTCCAAGCCCTGCACCATCACGCGGACCGAGCCGTCGCCCAGCTTGAGCATCCGCACGATCGTGCCGAGCGTGCCGACGTCGTAGAGCTGGTGAGGCAGCGTGTTCATCACGGCGCCCTCGGGCGGCTCCATGCCGCCCATGGACTTCACGACGCCGAGCAGCACGCGCTTCTCACCCTGGATGATCTCGTCGATCAGTTGAACGGCTTTGGGATCTGTGAGGGCCAGCGGCAGGACAACGTGGGGATAGACGACGAGCTGGCCCAAGGGGAGGACCGGCAGTCGCTCCATTAGGTCACCCGTACCGACTGCGCGCCGGACGAGCGCGGCGGTTGCTTGGCGAGGCGGACCTCGAGGAAGCCCTGCTCGTACGTCGCCCGAATGGACGCGGGATCGACGACGACGGGCAGGCGGAAGCGGCGCTCGAACGGCCCGATCTGCACTTCCATCGCGTGATAGTGGCGCTTGCCCTGCTGCCGCAAGCCGCTGCGCTCGCCCGAGATCTTCAGGATGCCGTCGTCCAGCTCGACGCTGAAGTCCTCCGCCCGCATGCCCGCGATGTCCATGTGGACGATGAGTTCCTCGTCCGTTTCATAGACGTCGGTGCGGGGTTTCCATTTGGGGGAGGCGACGAAGCCGACGGGGCGGCCGTGGGCGACTTCGTTGAAATAGACGTCGAGCTCGTCGGCGAGGTGAACCGTGAGGGAACCCGACCCGCGGGAAGGACGATTGGGCGAACCGCTATCAGCCATGCAGCGACTAAGATAACGCACGGCGGCCGGTCGCGCGGGGCCTCAAATCACCGATTTCAGCCTATGGGGCGATCCGATTCCGCCAGTGGATGCTCACCGCCGACCCGTCGGCGATGAGCACCGAGATGGGTGTCCGGAGCTGCTTGGCCAGCTCGAAGCCGCACAGGGCCTCGGCATTGTAATCGACGTGGGTCCGGTGCGCGTGCCAGATCCGCCAGCGGGGACGATCGACGCGGTACTCGAGCGTGTCCTTGCCGCTCTCGCCGTTGTATCCCCACTGTCGCACCGTCAGGAATTCCTCGAGCGAGCCGGGCGTCGTTTCGGCGCTGGCGCCCTCCCCGACGGCGCCGAGGGTACACCACCGCCCCGCGGCTTCCCACTGATACTCGACATCGGGCGGCGGACCGGGATTCACCGTGCTCCGCATCGGGACGACTAGATAGGGCTCTCTGTACAGGAGGCGCGCCATGCCGCCCACGATGGGACGCGGCACGAGCTCCTTGAGGAACACGACGCCGGGGCGGACCTCATCCTCCGTCGTGCGCCGCACATAGAACCGGAGATTGACTTCCTCGAAGTCCTGATGAAAGGGAATGGGAGCGCCGAGGACTTTGGTCTCGAGAAACTGAAAGCCGACCATGCTGACGAGCGTCTTGCCGCGCCAGGAATCGAGCGTCGTCCCCGCGGGCACGTAATCGATGATTCTCGTCGGATCAACCGCGTAGCTGAGCATGACGAGATGGCGCCATTGCGCTGTGAGGAAGGGACGGCTCGTCGCACCCATGCGCGGCTCCGGGACGGCAACATACTGTTCTACACCCCCAATACCTGACCGAGGTCACTCCCCTCCTGGGGGCTAGCTCTCGCGACGGATTTGCGCTAGGCTCGGCCCCCCATGACCGCCCTTCCGCCGCGTCTCGACGCCCGAGACCTGCGCCGTGTCGTCATCGCGGCCGCCGTCGGCAACATCATCGAGTGGTACGACTTCTACGTATTCGGCAGCCTGACCGCGATCCTGGCGGTGAAATTCTTCGAGCGGAGCCATCCCGTCGCGGCGCTGCTCAGCACCATCGCCCTTTTTACCATCGGCTTCCTGATCCGTCCGCTCGGCGCGCTGGTGTTCGGTCGAATCGGCGACCTCGTCGGCCGCAAGTACACGTTCCTCGTGACGCTGACGGGCATGGGTCTGTCGACGGCGCTGATCGGCGTCGTGCCGACGTATGCCACGATCGGCGTCTCGGCCGCCATCATCCTCTTTCTCTTACGACTGGTTCAGGGTCTCTGTCTGGGTGGGGAATACGGCGGCGCGATTACCTACGTCGCCGAACATGTGTCGGACGAGAAGCGGGGGTTTTACACCGGTTGGCTCCAGACCTCGCCCACGCTCGGCATCGTCGTGTCACTCGGCGTGGTCATCGGGACGCGCACGGCGCTGGGCACGGAAGCATTCAACGACTGGGGATGGCGAATCCCGTTCATTGCGTCTCTCCTGCTCGTCGCGGTCGCGATCTACATCCGCTGGCGCTTGCAGGAGACGCCGATCTTCCAGGACATCAAGGCCAAGGGGCAGACGGCGGCCAATCCGTGGCGCGAAGCGTTCACGGGACCAAATCTCAAGTACGTCGCCATCGCCACCGTCGTCGTGCTCGGCGAGGGATGCGTCTGGTACTCGAGCCAGTTCTGGGCGCTCTTTTTCCTGCAAAACGTCAACAAGCTGGATGTGCTCAACTCCAGCATTATCGTCGGCGCCGCCCTGCTCATCGCAACGCCCACACTGGTGCTGTGCGGTTGGCTCTCCGACCGCATCGGCCGCAAGCCCATCATTCTGACCGGTTTTCTGCTCGCGGCGGTCACCTATTACCCGCTCTACGCGGCGCTCGGCCAGGTCGCGCAGGTCGGCGCGGTCAATTATCCCCTCGCGATTGCGATCGTCGCAGTCCTCGTGTCGTACGTCGGCATGGTCTACGGCCCGATCGCCGCGTTCCTCGCGGAGTATTTCCCAAGCCGCATTCGCTACACGTCAGTATCGGTGCCGTACCACATCGGGAATGGCTGGGGCGGCGGGTTGGTGCCCTTCATCACGAACGCGGTTTGGGCGGGCACGCACAATCTCGGATGGACGCTCGCCTATTCGATTGCGGTGCCGGCGGCGGCGTTCCTGTTCGCGCTCTACTGGATGCCGGAGACCCGGCACATGAAGATCTGGTCTACCGCGACGGCGTCAGCCGGCTCGCCGTGATCCAGAACCAGCACTATAGCGAACGCCAATGGCGGAGGCTAGCATAGCGTCATGCGACAACTCCCATTCGTTGCAATAACCATTCTGGCCGCCGCTGCATGCGAGAAGCCCGCTCCCAAACCACAGGCCATCGACTTCCACGATCCCGCGAGTCCGGGGTTCGCGACGCAGGCGCCCGACAGCTTCCGCGCGCGCTTTGCGACGACCAAAGGCGACTTCGTGATCGCCGTGCATCGCGCGTGGGCCCCACTGGGCGCCGACCGGTTCTACAACCTGGTCCGCTCCGGTTACTACGACGGCGTGCGCTTCTTCCGGGTACTCCCCGGCTTCATGGCACAGTTCGGGATCAGTGGGGACACGGCGGTCAACTCCGCCTGGCGCGAGCGCCGCATCGGCGACGATCCGGTGCGCCGCACCAACGGGCGCGGCATGGTGACGTTCGCGACGGCGGGGCCCGGCACCCGCACCACCCAGATCTTCATTAATTACGGCGACAACAACCGGCTCGACGCGATGGGATTCGCGCCGTTCGGCCAGGTGGTCGAAGGAATGGAAGTCGTCGATCAGCTGTACGGCGGGTACGGCGAAGGCGCGCCGGGCGGACGTGGTCCCGATCAGTACCGCCTGCACGTCGAGGGGGAGAAGTACATGGCGCGCCAGTTCCCCCGGCTCGACACGATCAACAAGGCTACGGTCGAAGGCTCCTAAGGCGCCCCTTCGCTTCTCCATTGGTCGAGTCGCGGCGTATCGCCTCGCGATACGCGGCGGCGGCCCCGTTCGTGTCCCCACGCATCAGAATCACGTTGCCGCGGACGACCGCCATGTCGGATGAGTTCGGGAACAGCTCCTCGTTCAGACGCAGCAGCGCCAGCGATTCGTCGAACTTGTTCGCGCGTCCTAGGCGGAAGGCCGCGATGTTGAGGCTCAGCTCGCCGAAGTCGTAGGCATCGCGGCCGAAGTACCGCTCGCGCAAGGTACGGTACAAGCGCGTCGCCGAATCCGCGCCGGCGCTTGCCGCCGTTTGCTCCAGGAGCGTCGCCAGCGGCACGGGCTTGCTGACGCCGCGGTGGCACGTCGCGCACGTGACCTCGACATGCGCGACCGAGTGCTCGTGCTCGGGCAGCGTGTCGAGCCGCCGGTTGATGTCCTCCACCATCCGCATCATCTGCCGCGCCGTGAGCTTGGTGCGTTTTTCGTCCTTGGCGAAATCGAATTGCGCGAGCGGCATCCCTTCCTGGCCGACGTGACAAAACTGGCAGCGCACGCCCAGCGCGCCGGCGAAGTTGCGCATCATCCCGACGACCTGCATCACGGGCGTGTTCTTCGGAATGACTTTGACGTGGATGAGCGAATCAGGAGGCCAGTGACCCGGCGCCTGGGCCCGCAGTGAAGCGGAAGGGGCACCAAGGGCGGCAAGGGCGAGAAGAACGATGCGGGAGTTCATGGCTCCAGAGTTATGACGCATCGAAGCGCGTCGCTATGGGAACGCGACGCTTCCCTACCGATTCCTGACAGAGACTGGCTCCCTACAGCTTCATGGCGAGGCCGTCGGTCCGATACCAGCTCGGCACCGGGAAGCCGTCCACCAACGCCGGCGAGAAACGCCGGATGCGCAGAGTGCGCAGGAATTCGTCGTCGAGCGCGCGCTCGCCCGACGAACGCAGTATGCGGACCGACCAGACTTCTCCAGCCTCGGAGATCTGCGCCTCGGCGATCATACGGACAATGGTGCCCGTGCCCAGCGCCGGGTCACCCGGCCGGGTCTGAACGAGAACCCGCTCAGATCGCGCTTGGACGCCGGTGGGCATCGGTGGACAATACATCGACCGTTCGACCATCAGCCTGGGCGTCTCACCACCGACCACACGCACCCGCACTCCCCAATAGCTCGTGGGCTTCAGAGCGCGCAGCGACTGCGCCAGCACAATAGCCGCCTCCGGCGCTGCAGCTTCCAGCGGATGCGTCTGCGGCAGCGAATCCTCTTCATTGTATATGAGGCTGAAGAGCAGACCCTTGGCGGGGATCTTCAATGCGGTCAACTCACCAACCGCACGCGCCGAATCGAGCAGCCGGCTAGCCGGCGGAAGTTTTTTGGGGGTGATCGTCTCGCGACAGCGCCGCTCTTGAGAACGGGCGGAGTTCAGGATGCTCAGCGTGAGCAAGGCCACGCCGATGGCGAGACCCCGCATGCTACAAGCCCTTGCTCCTGAGCCACGACAGCGACGCGTCGGCTACTTCCCGCCAGCCGCTGTCCACGGTGAGTGAGTGGCCGCGATCTGGGAACACCTTGTAATCGGTCACGCTCGGGCCCTTGCGATACAGCCTGAAGGCGGCGCGCGAAACGACTTCGGGCACGGTGTGGTCCTTGCCTCCGCCGGTGATGAGCAGCGGCCCGCGGTTCGCCTTGGTGTTCACCTTCGCCGACGTATTCGGGAAGACGTTCGCAAACGCCGCTTCAAACAGCGGCCGGCCGGGCGCCGGGATGTGGTACTTGGCGTGCAGCTCGTTCGACTCCTGCTCCGTGACGGCATTCCCGAAGCCGAAGTAGAACTGCTTGGGCGTTTGCGGTATGGCGCGCTTGTAGTTGAAGGGATTGCCGAGCACCGGGACGGCGCTCTTCAGCTGCGCCAGCGGCAGCGGCAACACGCCACGGATCTGCGCGGGGTCGAGGGCAACGGCACCCGCGGCAAGGCCCAGGCCGAGCAGTTTCTGAGCGACCAGACCGCCGAACGAATGGCCGATGACGATCGGCTTGGCGGGCAGCGTGCGAATGATCTTGGCGTAGTGCTCGACGACAGCGTCAATACCGACATTGGCGAGCCGCTCGGGATGGGCATTGGACTCGGCAACGGTCGCCGGCTCGCCCGGCCAACCCGGCGCGATGGGATCGTAGCCTGCCGCGCGAAACAGCTCGATCCACGGCTTCCACGAGTCGGCGTGAAGCCAGAGGCCGTGAATAAAGACGACGGGGGTACGCATCGGGCGCTCCTAAAAAAAAGACGGGAAGAGACGGTAAGAGACGGGAAAAGACGGTAAGGGGCAACCCCTTGCCCACCTTCAGGGTGTGTCGTGGCCGACCGCGTGGTGGGCGCCGCGCTGAAACGCGAGGAATGCGTGAATCGCGGCGACCGCGACGGGATCGCTGCTCGTGATGCGTACCTCGCCACCGTGCGGCCGGTCCGCCGCTACGTAACTGATCACGGCGCGGCGCTGCGTCATCACCGCGGTGCCGGGCACGGTCTGCGCATGCACCTCAAAGGGCTTGGTGAAGTCGCCCGCGCGAAATGCCGCCTGGATGTCGCGCATGTGGGCGCGAATCTTGGCGATGTCGGCGGTGTCGGAAGCATCGGCGCGATCGAGCACGATGCGGCCGCCGTCGGGGAGGTCCTCAAAGACGTGAGCGGACGTGTACTGATTGACGCCCATGACGTGCTCGCCCCGGGATTGCATCGCCGCGAAGTCGTCCTGCTTGGGCGAGCTGCAACCCACCAAGACGAGCGCAGCGAGAGTTATTCGCAGTGCTGCGCTACCGTCTGCTGCTCGAATGTGACCGGCTCGACCGGCGTGGGGACGCGAACAGCAAAGACCGGCTGCGTGAGCGCCGCGGTCACGCCGCAGCGATCTCCCGGCACCAGCGCGGTAGTGAACACCTTCGTGCCGTTCTCGAACGTGACTAGGCTATCGAGTCTGACCGCGTAGCCACCGCTGTTCTTGGTCCCGAGGCCGACGACGATGACCCGCTGTGTGAGGAAGTTGACGGCCGGAACATCCGGCTTCGGTTGGACGCGACTGTACAGCTGGGCCCACGCAGTCACCCACTCGGGTGTGCTCGCGACGACACGCTGGGTCGTCTCATCAAAACCGCTGAAGTACTCTGAAGCGAGCGTCGCCGCAGCATCGGGAACCCACGCCGATTCGCGGGCACCCGGATTCTGCCCTGGTTGTGAGGAATCTTGGCAGGCGAGCAAGGCCGAGATCCCCGCAAGCGCAGCGACACGAACGATGGTGGTCATAGGGCCCCTTCCCTTTCCGGGCGATAACCCAGCCGGATCCAGAGTATCCATAGCGAAAGGTTGACGAGCAAGCCCAACACCGGCTTTACCAATGCGACGGCGGTCGAGAGGAGATACACCAGCGGGCCGATGAAGTACGCCCTGCGGATACCGGCGACCGTTGCGGCGGTGACATGTGACCGCAACAATCCGCCGCGCACGATCGTGTAAAACAGCAGATTCCACGTGAGGGCGTTCACCACGAACGTTGCGCAATAGAACGCGACGGCGGACTTCGCTTCGGCCGTTCCGAGGTGCGCCGCGAGCACGGCCGTCGGAAACGGCACGAAGGTGATGCTGAGCAGCAGCAGCCCGTTGGCGAACAGGAACGGATAGTTCACGTCCGCCACCATCCGCAGCAGCTCGTGGTGATTCACCCACATGATCAGGATGACCGCGAAGCTCATGAGAAACGCGACGTAGGATGGCCACAGCGCGAGCAGTCCATTCCACAGCCCGTGCTCGACGTGCGGAACGTGGATCTCGAGGATCAACAGCGTGATCGCGATGGCGAACACGCCGTCGCTGAAGGCTTCGACGCGGGTTGGACTCTCGGGCATGCGCTGCGTTACACGTGCGCCCCTATCGCGCTGGTAAACGGCCTCTGGAACCGGTCGATGTTGCGCACGATGATGAAGGCGAGCGTGGCCGTCACAATGCCGAGCACGTCGTCCACGATCTGATAGTCGGTCGCCCGAATGAAATCGTCCACCGTCGTGGACCCACGCGACATCGAGGCGGACATCCTGCTGAAGAAGCCGGCCACGATCCAGAACAGCCACCATACGCCGACGATCGTCGGCCGCGACAGCCCGCCGAGCGGGTCGCGTTGGTTGACGAGCTCGCTGCGCCGGTGCAGCTCGGCGGTGATTTGGTAGGGGCGAAATAGGTTCATGATGGGAATGAACCAGTAGCCGACGGACCAGCCGGGCGTGTACTCGGTGTCCCGCGTGCCGACGAGCTTGAGGTTCGCATACGCGCGATACTGCCACAGGCACCACATCACGACCGTCGCAAGGAGCACGGCCACCTGGATCACCGCGATGCCCGCTTGCCGGGCGTCGTTCGCATCGGCCTCGCCAGGGGCAGCCTGCACGCCCGAGCCCATCAGCGCGAGCAGCTGGTGCTGTCTGATGCTCGACCAGATACCCACGAGTGCCATCACCATGCCGGCCGCGAGGAGGAACAGGACGATACGCGCGCGCGTCTGCTCGGATGCGACGGCGGCCACGATGTCGGTGCTGGACGGA
>DASYTD010000101.1:0-18435 GCA_036002655.1 Gemmatimonadales bacterium | reverse complement strand
GCCGTCTCCTCGTGGCGGGCTCGTCCTGCCGGCGCTCCGCGTGGTGGACGTTCCGCGCTTCGGCTATCGCGGGTTCATGCTCGACGTTGCCCGCAACTTCCACCCCAAGGCCGCAGTGCTCCGCACACTCGACCTATTGGCGCGTTACAAGCTCAACGTCTTCCATATGCACCTCACCGATGACGAGGGGTGGCGGGTCGAAATCGCAGGCCTCCCCGAGCTGACAGCGGTGGGTGCGCGACGCGCCCACACGCTCGACTCGAAGCAATTCCTGCAGCCCGCCTTTGGCTCGGGTCCCCGAGTCGGCCAGCCGTTTGGCAGCGGGTTCTTTTCGCATGCCGACTACGTCGAGATCGTGCGTTACGCGAACGCACGACACATCGAGGTTATCCCTGAGATCGAAATGCCGGGCCACGCGCGCGCCGCGATCAAAGCGATGGAAGCTCGCGCCGATCGGCAGTACTTGCTGTCCGACCCCGAAGACCGTTCGGACTACAGGTCGGTCCAAGGCTACCCCGACAACGTGATAAACCCGGCGCTCGAGTCGACGTATCGCTTCATCGAGCGCGTGGTGACTGATCTCGCGGCGATGCACCGCGAAGCCGGTGCGCCGCTGCGCCACATTCACATGGGTGGCGACGAGGTGCCGGGGGGAGTCTGGGTGGGGTCGCCGGCTGTGCAGGCGTACATGCAGGCGCACGGACTCACGAGCGTCGACGATCTCTGGTTCGTTTTCTATGGCCGAGTGGAGCAGATCCTGAAAACGCAGGGCCTTGCCCCCTCGGGCTGGGAAGAGATCGCGGTGCGCAAGACGCGCCGCGACAGCCGGCCCGCGACCATCGTCAATCCCGGATTCGCCGAGCGCGGCTGGCGCGCCTATGTCTGGAACAACGTCCCCGGGTGGGGCGCCGAGGACCTCGCGTACCGCCTCGCGAACGGCGGGTACGACGTCGTGCTCAGTCCCGTGACCAACTACTACTTCGATCTCGCGTGGAATCAGAACCCGGAGGAAATCGGGCTCGACTGGGGTGGCTACATCGAGATGCAGAAGCCATTCGAGTTCATCCCGTTCGACTATTACCGCAACGCGCGCGTCGACGCGCGTGGCAATCCGCTGGACCCGGCCGTGTTCGCCGGCAAAGATCGGCTCACCGACTTCGGCCGGGCGCACATCGTGGGGATCCAGGGCAACCTGTGGTCGGAGACGCTGGGTGGCGACGGACGGCTCGACTACATGCTGCTGCCGAAACTCTTCGGGCTCGCCGAGCGGGCATGGGCGCCCGATCCGGACTGGGCCAGCGAGACGGACCGGGCCCGGTCCGATTCGCTCTATCGCGAGGCGTGGTCCCGCTTGGTGAATGTAGTCGGCAAGCGCGAGCTGCCCCGACTCGATCGGGAGGTGCCGGGGCTCAATTACCGGATCCCCACGCCCGGTCTGAAGGCTGAGGGCGGGGTAGTTCGCTGCAGCGTGGAGCTACCCGGCTTCACTTTGCGCTACACGACCGACGGCAGTGAGCCCACCGTGCGCAGCGCCGTGGTCCGCGGTCCGATCCCGTTCCGCGGAACCGTGCGCGTCGCCGCGTTCAGCACCACGGGCCGAAAGGGCTACACAGCCAGCCTTACGGCTCCGTAGCTCCCTAGGCGCGCCCCCGCGCCAGGCGCATATTCCCGGTCCAACTCCACCGGGAGCAGTCATGAAGTCCATAGCCCTCGTCACGCTCGGTCTCATCACGACCGTTACCGTTGCTGCGGCACAGGCAACGCAGACAGCCGCGGCGCCCACCCCCGCGGTGACAGGCATCCGCGCCGAATTGCTCGCACAGCTCGATGACGCCGCCGGCAAGCTGCAACAGTTGGCCGAAGCGATTCCTCAGGAGAAGTACTCCTGGCGGCCCGGGACCGGGGTTCGGTCGGCCGGCGAAGTGCTCGGGCATGTGACCGGCGCCAATTACTACCTCCTGACTTTTGCCGCCGTCAAAGCGCCCGCCGATGCGCCACAATCCGAAACCGTCACTGATCGCGCCCAGGCCATCCAGCAGATGCGCCGCTCCTTCGATCATGTCCGGAACGTGATGCGGAATATCAGCGACGCCGATCTCGACAAACCCACTACGATGTTCGGACAGCAGACCACCTATCGGGGAGTGCTACTCCTGACGGTGACGCACGCGCACGAGCACCTCGGGCAGCTGATCGCCTATGCGCGGAGCAATGGCGTTACGCCGCCCTGGTCGCGTGCCGCCGGGGGCCAATGACGTACGCGTATCCCGAAAGCCACGTCTTCTACCGCAAGCTCGGGGGGGGGCGGGGGGGGCACGAATTCCCCAAGATCGTGCGCGGGGAGGGGTGCTGGCTGTTCGACGAGCGCGGCGAGCGCTACCTGGACGCCGTGGGCGGCGCGTACGTCGCCAACCTCGGCCACTCGAACCCCGAGATTGCCGACGCGATCGCGGAGCAGGCCCGGCAGTTCGGCTATCTCTCCGGCACGCAGTTCACACACGGTCCCGCCGAGGACCTGGCCAGCGAGCTCGCCGACACGCTGCCCGAGGATCTCTCCAAACTCTACTTCCTTTGTAGTGGCTCGGAGGCCGTCGAAGCCGCGCTGAAGCTCGCCCGCCAGTACTGGATCGAGCGGGGCCGGGCCAGCAAGCAGAGAATCATCGCGCTGGGACCGGGCTATCACGGCAGCACGCTGCTCGCGCTCTCGGCCTCCGCGCGCGAGGCGTACAAGGCGATGTTCCGCCCCTGGCTGGTGGACGTGCATCGCATCCCGGCATCCTATCCGTATCGCTGCGAATGCGGCGGTCAAAGTCCCAACTGCCCGGTGTGCAGCGGGGCAGTACTAGAGGAAGCGATCACCCGCCTCGGCCCGGATCAGGTGGCGGCGTTCATCGCGGAGCCGGTGGGCGGCTCGTCGACGGGCGGATCGACGCCGCGACCCGAGTATTTCCGGCGGGTGCGCGAGATCTGCGATCGCCACGATGTGCTCTTTGTCGCGGACGAAGTGCTGGTCGGCGTGGGCCGCACGGGGACCTGGTGGGCCATCGAGCCCTACGGCGTCGTGCCCGACATCACGACATTCGGGAAAGGCGTCTCGGCGGGCTATGCCGCGCTCTCAGGCATCGCGACATCGGAGAGAATCGTAGATGCGATCGCGAAGGGCTCCGGCAATTTCATGCACGCCCAGACGTTTTCGTTTCATCCCGTCGCGTGCGCAGCCGGCGTCGCCACGATGCGCTACCTCAAGAAGCATTCGCTGGTCGAACGCTGCGCTCGCATGGGGCGCGTCCTCCACCAGCGCCTTGCCAAGCTTGCCGAGCTGCCGCACGTGGGCGACGTGCGCGGGCGCGGCCTCCTCGCCGGCATCGAATTCGTCGACGGTAAGGACAGCCGCGCGCC
The DNA here is from genome assembly GCA_036002655.1 of Gemmatimonadales bacterium. Classification (GTDB taxonomy): domain Bacteria; phylum Gemmatimonadota; class Gemmatimonadetes; order Gemmatimonadales; family GWC2-71-9; genus 20CM-2-65-7. The sequence continues at coordinate 15,036 of DASYTD010000101.1, read as the reverse complement.
ATTCCCGCGCTCGGCGCGATTTGCGGAGACGTTCGCCGACGCCGCGCTCGATGCCGGGCTCACGGTGTGGCCCAACGTCGGGCATGCCGACGGGACGAGCGGCGATCTCGTGATGGTTGCGCCTCCATTCATCATCGAGGAGGAGGAGATCGACGAGATCGTTAGCCGCTTCACGCAGGCGCTCGAAAAGACACTCGCGGCGCTCAAGGTTCGGGCATGACCGCGACGCCCCCTGTTTCGCCCAACGTCCCTCCTCTCCACCACGTGGAGAGGGGGCCAGGGGGTGAGGACAAGATCACCTACACGTCGGCCAACGTGGACTGGGAGCTGTTCCATCGCCAGTTCGACGAGGCGCTGGCGCGCGTGCGGTCGCAGCTGGGGCGCGACTATCCGCTGTTCATTGGCGGCGCAGCCGTCGTCTCCACGGCGAACCCGATCGTGGACACATCGCCGATCGATACGCGCGTCGTCCTTGGCAACTTTGCGACTGCGACCGCGGCGCATGTGGACCGGGCGGTGGCCGCTGCGCGCGCGGCGCAGCCCGCCTGGAGCCGGCGCGACTGGCGCGAGCGGGTCGCGATCCTGCGGCGCGCGGCCGCGTTGATTCGCGAGCGCAAGTTCGACCTGGCGGCCGTGATGAGCCTCGAGGTCGGCAAGAGCCGGCTCGAATCGATGGGCGACGCCGAGGAGTCGGCGGATTTGATCGACTACTACTGCCAGCAGATGGAAGACGCCGAGGGGTTCGTGCGCCAGATGGCGAAAGTGACGCCCGTCGAGCGCAACACCGACGTGCTGCGTCCCTACGGCGTGTTTGCGTGCATCGCGCCGTTCAATTTTCCGCTGGCGCTCTCGACCGGAATGTCGTCCGCCGCGCTCGTCGCCGGCAACGCCGTCGTCTACAAGCCGGCGGAAGACACGCCGTGGACGGGTCTTGGGTTGTACGAGGTCTATCGCGACGCCGGCCTGCCGGCGGGTCTCTTCAATTATCTGTCGGGGCACGGCTCCGAGGCGGGCGAGGCGATGTGGCGGCATCCGCGGATTGACGGGGTCGTGTTCACCGGCTCCAAAGACGTGGGCATGCGGATCTACCACGGCCTCTCCACGCGCTGGATCAAGCCGTGCCTGCTCGAGCTCGGTGGCAAGAACGCGGCGATCGTGATGGACAGCGCCGACCTCGATGCCGCCGCCGAAGGCGTCACCCGGTCGGCGTTCGGTCTCCAGAATCAGAAATGCAGCGCCACGTCACGCGTCTACGTGCATCAGAAGGTGTCCCAGCCGTTCATCGCCAAGCTGCTCGAGAAAACTCAAGCGCTGAAGATGGGGGATCCCACCGAGCGCGACGTCTTCTTTGGTCCCGTGATCAATCGTGAGGCAGTCGAGAAGTTCGAACGCGCCGTGAAGCAGGCGCAACAAGAGGGGGAGATCCTCGTCGGCGGTTCCCGCCTGACAGGCGGACCGTTCGAGAGCGGGCACTTCGTCGCTCCCACGATCGCCAAGCTGCCGCTCGCATCGGCACTGTTCGGCGAAGAGCTGTTCGTGCCGTTCCTCGCAATTGGAGAAGTCTCGGGACTCGACCAGGCGATCGCGGAGACCAACAAGGCGGACTACGGGCTGACGGCGGGCATCTTTTCGAAACGGGACGCGGAAATCACTCGCTTCTTCGACGAAGTGGAGGCCGGGGTCTGCTACGTGAATAAGCGCACGGGCGCGACGACCGGCGCGTGGCCGGGCGCACAGCCCTTCACCGGATGGAAGGGATCAGGCTCGAGCGGGAAGGGCGGCTGCGGTCCGTACTACGTCGCGCAATTCATGCGCGAGCAAAGCCGCACGGTGATCGAGCAATGACCCCCCCCACCCCCCTCGCTCGCGACTATCCGCGCATCGTCGTGCCGCCGCCGGGTCCCAAGGCGCGCGCGATCGTCGAGCGGCAGGACCGCGTCGCCTCCACGTCGTATCCCAAGGAGTATCCGCTCGCGGTGGCGCGCGGCGCAGGCCCCATGGTCGAGGATGTGGACGGCAATCGCTACCTCGATTTCATGGCCGGCATCGCCGTCGCATCCACGGGCTACGGCCATCCCAAAGTGGTCCAAGCTGTCCAAGACGCCGCTGCCCGCTTCCTGCATATCTGCGGCAGCGACTTTTACTACGAGAGCTTCGCCGCGCTGTGCGAGCGGCTCGCCCAGCTCGCGCCTGGTCCCAGCAAGAAGCGCGTATTCCTGTCGAACTCCGGCACCGAAGCGGTCGAAGGCGCGATCAAGCTGGCGCGCCATTCGACGGGCCGGCCGGCCATCATCGGCTTCCTGGGTGCCTTCCACGGGCGGAGCTACGGCGGTCTCAGTCTGACCGCGAGCAAGGCGGTGCAGCGCTCCGGTTTCGCGCCGTTTGTCCCCGAGATTCACCACGTGCCGTACGGCTATCGCTACCGCTGCGAGTATTGCCGTGGCGAAGCGGCGTGTACGATGCGGTGCACGTCGTGGATCGAGCAGGAGCTGTTCGCCAAGAAAGTACCGCCCGACAGCGTCGCGGCGATTTTCGTCGAGCCGATTCAGGGCGAAGGCGGTTACGTCGTTCCCCCTCCTGGGTATCTGCGCGAACTCAGAGAAATGTGCGACCGCTACGGGATCCTCCTTGTCGCCGACGAGGTCCAATGCGGCGTGGGCAGGACCGGCAAGATGTGGGCGTGTGAATACGAAGACGTCGAACCGGATATCCTACTGTCGGCTAAGGGCCTCGGCAGCGGGATGCCGATCGGCGCCATCATCGCCAAGGAATCGGTCATGAAGTGGAAGCCCGGCGCGCACGGGACGACGTTCGGCGGCAACCCCGTGTGCTGCGCCGCGGCGCTCGCCACGCTCGATATCGTCGAAACAGAGCTGCTGCCCAACGTCGTCAAGATGGGAGACCGTCTCATCAGCGGCGCGCGCCGGCTGCAGGACAAATACGCGGCGATCGGCGACGTGCGGGGACGCGGTCTCATGGTCGGCGTGGAATTCGTGAAGGACCGCGCGACGCGCGAGCCCGCTCCCGACATTCCGCTCGAGCTCGTGAACCGTGCCTTCAAGAAAGGACTCCTGCTGTTGGGATGCGGCAAAAGCTCGCTGCGGCTCGCACCGCCGCTCGTCGTGGACGAGTACGACGTAGACACCGCCCTCCGGATCATCGACGAGTGCCTGCACGAGATGTCGGACTAGCGTCAAAAGTCGTGTCGCTGCGGGACGCCGTCGCGGGGCTGGTGCGCGATGGCGACGTCGTCGTCATCGAAGGCTTCACCCACCTCATCTCGTTCGCCGCGGGCCACGAGATCATCCGGCAAAAGCGGCGCGACCTGACGCTATGCCGTCTCACCCCCGACCTGATCTACGACCAGATGATCGCCGCCGGCTGCGCCAAGAAGCTCGTGTTCTCGTGGGCGGGGAACCCGGGCGTGGGCTCGCTGCACGCGTTCCGCCGCGCGGTGGAAGGGCAACGGCTCGAGATCGAGGAGTACTCGCACTTCGGCATGGTAGCGCGGTTCTCGGCGGGCGCGGCGCGGCTGCCGTTTTGGACGCTCCGTGATTACGCCGGCACCGACCTCCCGCGTGCCAATCCCCGCATCAAGTCGGTGACGTGTCCGTATACCGGCGAGGCGCTCGCGACCGTGCCGGCGCTCAATCCCGATGTGACGATCGTGCACGCCCAGCGCGCCGACGCGCAGGGAAACACCCAAATCTGGGGATTGCTGGGCGTGCAGAAAGAGGCGGCCTTCGCCTCGCAGCGCGTCATCGTCGTCGTCGAAGAGCTGGTGGACGAAAGCGTGATCCGCTCGGATCCGAATCGGACGCTCATTCCGGCGGCGATCGTGAACGCGGTGGTGGTCGAGCCGTGGGGCGCGCATCCGTCGTACGCGCAAGGCTACTACGACCGTGACAACGATTTCTACGTGGCATGGGAGGCGATCTCGAAGCAGCCCGCCGCCTTGACGCGCTACCTCGAGGAGTTCGTCTACGGCGTGCCCGATCGCGCCGAGTATATGAAGAAGCAGCGGGGCTTGGCGCAGAGGCTCAAGGCGAAGGACCAGCGCTGCGCCGGAGTGAACTACGGCTTCTGACCCATACACACCCGACGAGATGATGGCCGCGGTTGCGGCGCGCGAGCTCGCGGACGGTGAGGTCGTGTTCGTCGGCATCGGGCTGCCGAACCTTGCGTGCAATCTGGCGCGCCGCAGCCACGCGCCTCATCTCGTCATGATTTACGAATCGGGCGCAGTCGGGGCGACGCCCTCGCGGCTGCCCGTGTCCATCGGCGACCCCGCGCTCGTCACCGGCTCGCTGATGGTGTGCGGCATGGCGGACGTGTTTCAGCTGTTTCTCCAGAACGGCAAAATCGAGGTGGGCTTTCTGGGAGGCGCGCAGGTGGACCGCTACGGCAACATCAACACGACGGTCATCGGACCGTACGAGCGCCCCAAGGTTCGCCTTCCCGGCTCGGGCGGTGCGGCGGAGATCGCGATTCACGCGCAGCGAATCCTGATCGTGTCGAAGCTTTCGCCGCGTGCCTTTCCCGAGCGCGTGGATTTCGTGACGAGTCCCGGGCAGCGCGTGAAGCGCGTGATCACCGACAAAGGTGTGCTTGAACCGGACAGAGGGGCGGGGGGCGAGCTCGTGCTGACTGCGCTCTACCCCGGCGTTGCAGCGGCGGAGGTCCAAGCCGGCGTGGGGTGGACGCTCCGGTCCAGACCGCAGCTCGCGCGACTCGAGCCACCGACCCAGGTGGAGCTCCAGTTGTTGCGTGAAGTGCTCGATCCCAAACGGCTGTATCTCAAATCATGACGCCCCCCTTCGTGCTCGGTCTCCTTCTTCTTCAGGCGAACGGCGATTCACTGGCGACCCGCGTGCGCCAGCTCGCCGATACGTACCTCGTGGCGTACTTCGAGCGCCATCCCGACGAAGCCACGCTCGACGGTGTCGCGAACGCGCGTCATGACCTGTTGCCCGACAACTCGCCGGCGGCGAGCGCCCGGTGGTGGCGGCGCGAGGACGCCTGGCTCGCCGAGCTCAAGCGTATAGACCCAGCGCCGCTGGCGGGACGGCCGGAAGGAATCGCGTACGACATCATGCGCGATGCCCTCGAAGGCTCGATTGCCACGCGCGTCTGCCGCTACGAGCTGTGGAGCGTGAGTCACAGCGGCGACGGCTGGCTGCCGACCATCACGGCCCTGGCGACGCTCCAGACCGTGGGCACGGACGAGGGCCGCCGCCAGACGCTGGCGCGCTGGCGTGCCGTGCCGCGTTACATCGCGACGGAGACGGCAAACCATCGCGCCGGCCTGCGTCGCGGGTACACCGCGCCGCAACGAAACGTGGATGTCGCGCTGAATCAGCTCGACACGCTGATCGCGACACCGGTCGAAAGCTCCCCGCTCTATGATCCCGCGCGGCGCGACTCGACACCGGCATTTCGCAGCGAGCTCGCGCGCATCATCGAGCGCGAGGTCATGCCGGCGATTCGCCGGTATCGCGTCTTTCTCGCGAACGAGTACGCGGCGCACGCGCGCGCGGCCATCGGGGTGTCGGCGAATCCGCATGGCGCCGAGTGTTACCGCGCCGCGATCCGCGCGACTACCGGTCTCGCGCTGTCGGCCGATTCCGTGCATCGCCTCGGGATAGCGACGGTGCGAGAGCTGGAGAACGAGATGCGCGCGATCGCGGAGCGGTCGTTCGGGACGTCAGACGTGCCGGCGCTGCTCGACCGGCTGCGCACCGACACGGCGTACACCTTCCACACGCGCGACGAGATGCTGGCGCAAGCGCGCAGCGCCCTGCAGCGCGCCCAAGCGGCGACGTCGCGCTGGTTCGGCCGGCTGCCGCGCGCGCCCGTGGTGGTGGAGCCCTATCCGGCGTTTCGCGAGCGCCAGAGCGTGGGCGAATGGAATCCGCCGGCTGAGGACGGCAGCCGGCCAGGCATCTACTACCTCTCGACGTACGACCCGGTGCACAAGTCGCGCGCCGATCTCGAGCCGCTCTCGTTTCACGAGACGATTCCCGGACACCACCTGCAGGGCACGATCGCGCTCGAGCGGGGCGACAGCATCCCGGCGATTGCGCGCTACTTCTGGTCGCCGGGAATGGGGGAAGGGTGGGCGGAATACGCCGAGCAGCTCGCCGACGAGATGGGCCTGTATTCGTCCGATACGGCACGCTTCGGTGCGGTCGCCGACATCACGCTGTCGGCGGTGCTGCTCGTGGTGGACACCGGGATCAACGCCTATGGCTGGACCCGCGAGCAGTCGATTGCGTATATCCGCGATCACACGCGCGTCCCGCGGCTCCGGGCCGAAGTCGGCGTGGACCGCTACCCGGTGCGGCCGGCGCAGGGCCTGTCCTACGGACTGGGCCGGCTCGAGATCAGGCGCCTCCGCGCGCTCGCCCAGCAGCAGCTCGGGACGCGTTTCGACATCGAGACCTTTCACGATCGGGTGCTGGAAAACGGCGCGGTGCCGCTGCCGGTGCTCCGCGCGTCAATCGAGCGATGGCTCGCCGCGGCGCGCTAGTCGTGATGTTGTTTGTAGGGGCGCAGCATGCTGCGCCCCTACATGCACAGCGCGCACCAGTTCTTCAGCAGGTCGATCTCCCCCACGCCTACTACTGGCGCGAGATGTACGTGCCGCAGGTGACGAGCGGTCCCAGTGCCGTCACCTGGTCGCCCGACGGGCGCGAGCTCATCTACTCGATGCAGGGGGCGCTGTGGCGCCAGCGGATCGGGTCCCAGGTCGCTGAGCAGCTCACGTCGGGACCTGCGTACGACTATCAGCCGGACTGGTCACCCGACGGGCGGTCGGTCGCGTTCGCGCGATATGCGCGCGACGCGATCGAGCTGGAATTGCTCGATCTGGCTTCCGGAACCGTCACGCCGCTTACGACGAACAAGGCCGTGAACGTCGAGCCGCGCTGGTCGCCCGACGGATCGCGCATCGCCTTCGTCTCATCGTCGTACAACGGCCGCTGGCACATCTTCGTCCTGAGCCCCGAAGGGGCGAAGGATCCGCTGCGGCTCACCGAAGACTCGGGCAGCACGCTGCCGCGCTACTACTACAGCAAGTGGGACCACTACATCTCGCCCACGTGGTCGCCCGATGGGAACGAGATCATCCTCGTCTCGAACCGAGGCCACATCCACGGAACGGGCGGCTTCTGGCGCATGGAAGCGCGGCCGGGCGCACCGGGGGGGCTGCGCGAGCTGCGCTATGAGGAGACCACCTGGAAGGCTCGACCGGACTGGTCTCCGGATGGGACGCGCGTCGTCTACAGCTCCTACCTCGGCCGGCAGTGGAATCAGCTCTGGCTCATGACAAGCCAGGGCGGTGATCCGTTTCCGCTCACCTACGGCGACTTCGACGCGACCGCGCCACGCTGGTCGCGCGACGGGAGCCGCATCGCGTACGTCTCGAACGAAGGCGGCAACACGTCGCTGTGGGTGATTGATGTGGTGGGTGGGCGGAAGCAACCGGTGGAAGCGCGCGAGCGGCGCTACCGCGAGCCCGTCGGCACGCTGCGCGTCGAGGTGCGGGACCGCGCCGGCCGTCCGCTGGGTGCGCGCATTTCAGTGACGGGCGCCGAAGGGCGAGGGTATGCGCCGGACCACGCCTGGCGTCACGCCGATGAGGCGTTCGATCGCTCGGAGCGACAATTCGAGTATTCGTATTTCCACTCAGCCGGTTCCGCCGACGTGACTGTGCCGGCGGGTCGTGTACACGTGGAGATTTGGCGCGGTCCCGAGTACCAGGACGCGCGAGCCGACGTGACGGTGCCGGCGCGCGGGCGGCTCGTGCATCGCGTGGTGCTCGGCCGGCGCGCCAATCTGCCGGCGCGCGGCTGGTGGAGCGGGGACGTGCACGTCCACATGAATTACGGCGGAGCCTATCGCAACACGCCGCCTCATCTCGCGTTTCAAGCGCGCGCCGAGGATCTCCACGTCGTCGAAAACCTGATCGTCAATAAGGAACAGCGAATTCCGGACATCGCCTACTTCCGTGTCGGCGCGGATCCGGTCTCGAACCCCACCTTTCTGCTCATGCACGCGCAAGAGTTTCACACCAGCGTGTGGGGACACATGGGGTTGCTGGATCTTGGCTCGCACTACCTACTGCCCGACTACGCCGGCTATCCCAACACCGCCGCCGCCAGTCTCGCGCCGACGAACGCCACGCTCGCCGACCTCGCCCATGCCCAGGGTGCGCTGGTCGGCTACGTGCACCCGTTCGACACGAAGCCCGATCCAGCCGACACGACCACGCCGCTCAATTACGAGCTGCCGGTGGATGTCGCGCTCGGCAAAGTGGATTATCTCGAGGTGATGGGATACTCGGACCATCTGATCACGTCCGAGATCTGGTATCGCCTGCTCAACTGCGGATTTCGGCTGCCGGCGGCGGCGGGGACCGATGCGTTTCCCAACTTCGCGAGTCTGCGAGGACCGCCCGGCTTGGTGCGGGTGTTCGTGCAATCAGGGCCGACGCTGAATCACCGCCGCTGGCTCGCGGCACTCAAGGCCGGCCGTACCTTCGTGACGAATGCGCCGTTGCTCGAGTTTGCTCTCGCAGGCCGCGCGATCGGCGAAGAAATACGGCTGCCAGCCGGCAGCCATCGGCTTACAGCTCGAGTCGGTCTGCGGTCCAATGTTGCGGTGGATCACCTGGAGATCATCGGGAACGGTAAGGTCGTGGCTTCGATCCCGCTGCGAGGTGACCGAACAGCGGGGAACGACACGGTTGCGGTTCCCGTGACCACGAGCGGCTGGTTCGTGCTGCGGGCCTACAGCGACCGCGCGACGATGCCGGTGCTGGACCTCTATCCGTTCGCTTCGACGAGTCCGATCTACGTGCGCGTCGGGGACGAGCCGGTGCGCTCGCCGGAGGATGCCGCCTTCTTCGTGACCTGGATCGAGCGTCTCGAGGCCATGACGCGTGCGACCACATCCTGGAATACCCGGAGCGAGCAGGCTGCCGTGCTCCGCAGCCTGGCCGAGGCCCGCACTGTGTTCGAAAACCGCTCCAACAAGTAGATTCTTCGACGATCATGACCTTCTGTACTCGCTGCGGGACGAGCCTTGGCGCGGGCGTGCAGTTCTGTCCGCGCTGCGGGACGAGCATACCGGTCGCGGCCGGCGACGCCGTGGCGACAGTCCCCATGGCCGCGATGGACACGAGTAGAGACGCCCTGTTGGCGGCGCTGCGCCGCGCCACGCTCGGCGAGTACGAGATTCTCGCCGAGTTGGGACGCGGTGGAATGGCCACCGTGTTTCTGGCGCATGATCTGCCCCTCGATCGCAAGGTGGCGATCAAGGTGCTCGCGCCTGCCTTGCTCCTCATGGGCGAAGGCATGGTGGAGCGATTCAAGCGGGAAGCGCGGACATCGGCCGCATTGAGCCATCCGCATATCATCCCCATCTATGCGGTCAAGGAAAGCGACCGCATCCTCTATTTCGTCATGAAGTACGTCCAGGGACGGGCGCTCGATACCGTCATTCACGACGTCGGCCCGCTCCCCATTCCGATGGTGCAGGCAATTCTCGCCCAGGTGGGCGACGCATTGGCGTACGCGCATCGTCACGGCGTCATCCATCGGGACATCAAGTCGGCGAACATCATGCTCGACGAAGAAGGCTGGGCGGTCATCACCGATTTCGGCATCGCGAAGGTCGAAGAAGCCCAAGGGCTGACGATGACGGGGGTGACCGTCGGGACGCCGGCCTACATGAGTCCCGAACAATGCGCGACGTGCGAAGTCACTGGAGCCTCGGATCAATACTCGCTCGGCGTCGTGGCGTACGAGATGCTCACGGGTCACCTGCCGTTCAAGAGCGAGTCGACGATGTCCGTCATGTACGCGCACTATAATGCCGTGGCACGACCGGTCACCGAGCTCCGCCCCGACTGTCCGCCCAACCTCGCCGCGGCGGTCATGCAGATGTTGGAGAAGGAGCCGGAGGATCGGTGGCCTACAATGGACGACGTGGTGGCCGTGTGTGGCCGGCCATCACTGCGGCGCGACGATCCGATTCGCAGCGAGATGATCACGCTGGCGAAAGCGGGTCCCGCGCGCCTCCTACCCGAGATGAACGTACCGACCAGTCCGATTGCGCTGGCAAAGTCGCGTCGCCGCCCGGCGACGTCCGCGCCACATCGCGCGCCCTGGGTGTGGTGGGGCGTGGGAGCGGTGGGCCTCGCGGTCGCCTTGTGGTTCGCGGCACCGTGGCGGTTGCTGCGCGCGCCCGCCATCAATCCTGCGGACACGGTGGTGGCGCCGCGGCAGGTCGCATCCCTTGCGGCGGAGAGTGCGGCGGTTCGCCGGACGCCCGACTCAGCGGTCGCGCGCGGCGGGCGGCCCCCGGCGCCTCGCACCGCCGCACCCGCGACGCCGCCAGCCGCGCTGGCCGCTTTGTCCGCCGCTGCCGAGTCGGTCTTGCGGGCGGCCGCGGTGCGCCAGGAGGACAGTCTCGTGCGCTCGCTGCGGACCACGGCGCTGGCGGCCATGCGCCGCGCGCTCGAGGCGGGGGCCACGCCTAACGAATTGGCACGCGGCGACACGATGGTGCGGGCCGCGGAATCGTTGGCCGCCGGCGGGCGGTTGTCCGAGGCGATGGTCCAGTTTGTCACGGCCAGGTCACTCTGGAGCGAAGCCGAGCGCGTGGCGCGGGACCGGGCGGTGGCGCTGGCGGTGCGCGATACCACACTCTCGCCTGGTGGCCCGGTCCTGGCCGACCCTCGCGTCTCGATCGAGCGCGCGGTGGCGGAGTATGCGCGTGCGCTCGAATCTCGCGACACGGGCCAGGTACGCCGGGCTTACCCCGGCTTGACGGCGTCACAACAACAGGGTTGGGGGGATTTCTTTCGAGCAGTCCGCAACATCAAGGCCAGCTTGACCATCACCACGATCGACGTGACGGGCGGCACGGCCGAAGCGATCGTCAGCGGCGTTTATGAGTATGTGGATGCTACCAGCGGGCGCATCGAGCGGCGTCCCGTGACGTTTCGGGCCTCTCTGGTCTCGGGAGCCGCCGGCTGGCGGATCAGCGCCATCCACTAAGCGAATCTCAAAAGTTGTAATCGAGCCCGGCCGTCCACACGACGTTGGGCCGCAGCCCGCCACGGTTCAACGGCCACAGCGTGTTGGCGACGAGAGTGATTCCCGACCCAGTCAGGAACTTGAATCCGAACGACGCGTTGATGAGATCGTCGCGCTGATTCGGGATATTGGTCGGCTCAACGGTGCGCGTGAAGGGCACTTGGTACGTCACAGTACCTGGCAATTGGACCTTGCTCACTCCCACCTGAAGTTCCGAGACGACATCGAACGCCATCGTTGCCCACGGTGCCATGACGTGGTCGAACCCTACGGTCGCAAGGACCGCGTTGTTCAGGGAGTCACTGCTCCCGAGCAAGACGCCGATGTTGGCGTGTGGCGAGAAGGGACCGAACCGCGCGGAAAGGATACCGACGCCCCGCGCGGAAAAATGGCCCGATCCGAGCAGATCCTCGACACTTCCGGTGGGGAAGCGCGCGTCGCCGAGCAACGCGAAGCTTGTGCGTTCTGTCTGCGTGACGTTGACCTTGACTCGCACCGCGATGTCCCCGATCCCCCTCGCGGATCCGGCGACTGAGCGGGAGGTGGATAGTTGCGGGTTGCTGGGCGTGCCGCCGAAAAAATGTGCCGCGGTCGATTCAGCGAACGAAATGATCTGCGCGTCGCTCGTGCCGAGCAGCGACGTCGACACGATCGGGAGCGCGACGCCGATGTCCACGCGATCGAGCAGCCCGTAACTGACGTAGAACGAGGTGACCGTCATGTCGATGTCGAGCGCCAGTCGCAGGGCGATCACGTCGTTCTCGAGGCGCGGGATACCGTACGGCGCGCAGTCCCTTCCCTCGATGCTGTCGCAAGTCGGCGAGTCGACGTTTTGGTGGACGAAATTCAGTCGGATGTCGTCGAGACTGACACCCCGCAGCGTCTCGAAGTGCAGGCGATTCACGTTCGCCCCGACGAATACCCGCCCGCGCCCGAGTGTTTGGGCGCGCTCGGCAAACACCGGCCCGGGCGAGAGCGAGGTCCGGACGGGAGCGCCCCCCTCGAAACGAAACGTCGATCCGCCGCTGGTCGCACTCACGGGAATGCCGGCGACGTTCGTGCCGATGGCGTTCCCGATGAATGAAATGAGGATGCCGTTCTGCGTGCTGGCCGAGGTGATGAAGTGGTTTTCGTGCACCCCCGTCCCGCCGAGGAACAGCGGTTGCTGACCGGGAGCGAACACGAACAGCTCGGCGATCTTATCGCGCAGTCCCTGCGCGGCGACTGGCGAGGACACCACCACGAGCCCGACGACACTCCAGACTAAACGCCGCATGGATCCTCCTCGGCGTCCAAGAGATGGGGCGACCTGGGGGCTGTCAATGCTCGGAAGGCTGTTGCAGCACCGCCACAGTACGAAATCCCACTGGGCATCTCTTGATCCTGGTCAATCGTCCCGGTGTACCATTCCAGTATGAACGAACCTCTACGGCTCGGCGACGTCGTGACGCGCAGCGGTGTTACTCGGGATGCCATCCGATTCTATGAGCGGTCCGGGTTACTCGACAAACCTGGGCGCACCAGCAATCGGCATCGGATTTACGACACGAACGCCGTGGAGCGCATTCGACTCGTCGGCCAATTACAGCATTGCGGCCTCACGATCGGCGACATCAAGGAGATTCTCTTTCTTCGTGATGCCGATACACCGGTCGCCTCGAAGCGCCTCATGGAGATCTTACGCGGTCGGCTGGAGTTCCTCGAAGAGCGCATCGCCAATATGGAAAGTTGCCGCGCTCGTCTCACGGACGTGATGCGCGACATCGCGGCGGCGCGTTCGGGCGGGTACGACGTGCTTAAGAAGCTGCCCGATGTGGTGCCGCCACCCCCGTTTCGTTTCGGGCGCCGCGGCAAGGAGCTATAGCGGCTGGACTCCCGGCGCCGGCGCGCCGCGCGTCGCTGTGGCAATCAGGTGTTGACGCGTTGAGCCGAGACGCTGCATGGCGTCATCGCGCTCCGTCTGTTTCTTATAGACCGCCGCAACGGCGCTTCCCGATCCGCAGAGGCGCAACCAGACCGGCCCCGTTTCCGCCATGCGCTCGTACAGCGTGCGCAGCTCAGGATGCTTGCCGAACACGACGGTCTCGAAGTCGTTGCCGCCGAGGCGTCCGATGCTTCCCCACGTGCTCAGCGCATCGGCATCGAGCATGACGGGCCCGCGTGTCGTGGGCGACGGATGCTGCTCGTCCCACCATTGGTACGCGTCCGGCGTCGCCACTTCAATCGGCGGTACCGCCACTAGTGCCGGCAGCGCCGGCGGTGCCGGCAAGCGGAACTGCCGCTCGCCGCGCCCCCACGCCAGCGCGAGCGGCGCCCCACTCGCGAAGAACGCCACGTCGGCGCCGAGCTTGGCGGCGAAGTGCAGCAGCTCGTGCCGCGGCACGGCGTTGCCCGCGAGCGCATTGGCCGCATGCAACGCCGCGGCGGCATCGCTCGAGCCGCCGCCCAACCCCGCCCGCACGGGAATGCGTTTGGTGAGCGTGATGGCGACGCCGAAACGGTTGCCCGTCGCATCGAGCACGGTGCGCGCCGCACGCACGGCTAGGTTGTCGTCGGTTGGGCCAAGATCGGGGCCCTCCACCTGGAGCGTCACGCCGGAGTCGGTGCGGCGCACCACCAGCTCGTCGGCCAGCTCGAGCAGCGCAAATGCGGTTTCGATCTGATGAAAGCCGCCGCCCGATGTCTCCCGCGCCAGGATGCGCAGGAACAGGTTGATCTTGGCGTGCGCGGCGACGCGAAGCGTCCCCTCGCTCGTCACGCCGTCCCGCCTTCTGTTGCCGCTCTCAGCTCGCGCAACCGCATGTGCAGACGCGACAGCGACCAGAGGCCGAGCAGCGTGATTGGCAGGAACGTCGTGAGGTGATACGTCAGGGCGTAGCTCACGGCCTGGCTCGAGTCCACCCCGTAGAGCTGTAGTGTCAGCAAGGTCGCGGCTTCGAAGACCCCGGCATAACCGGGCGTGGAGGGGACCGCGACGCCGAAACCGATGATCCCCTGCAACAGCAACGCCGCCTCGAGCGGCACGTCGAGCCCAAACGCCCGAAAGCAGATCGCGAAGGCGGCCGCGTTCTTGATCCAGAGGACGAGCGACCAGAACACGACCCCCGCGAATCGCCCGGGACTCTTGAGCACCGCGAGACCGGCGATGATGCCTTCCGCTCCGTGAATGAGGCGCTCGCCGGCGCGCGCCGGCAATAGGCGGCGCGCGATCCGGTCGACCAGCTTGAGCCAGGGGGCGGGGCGGTGCACGATGACCAGCGCGAGGAGGAGCAGCGCGCCGAACAGCGCCGCGGCTGACGTTGCGATGGTCGCCAACGAGCGGCCGCCGACGAGCGCATGCGCCGGAAACGACGGCGCGGCGATGGCGACGGCCATGAGGCCGAGCATGACCAGTCCGTCGAACACGCGCTCCACCCCAATGGACGCGAGCGCCGTCGAGAAGCGCACCGGCAGCTGCCGCGACGCCACGTAGGCTCGTGCGACTTCGCCCGCGCGCGCCGGCAGCAGGTTGTTCGCCATGAAGCCGATCGTCGTCGCGTGCCACAGCGGCAGCCACGGAAAGCGGTGCCCGTCCAGGTCGCGCAGGATCAGCCGCCAGCGAATGGCGCGCACGGGAAACGTGACGGTGGCGACGATGACGGTGAGGAGCAGCAGCAGCCCGTTGGCGCGTTGCGCGTGGGCCCACACTTCCCGCGGGCTGATGCGATGCAGCACCCACGCCAGCAGCGCGACGCTGACGGCGAGCCCAATCAGCCAGGCCCACCGCCAGCGGGTGGGCCGGGGGGGCGGGGGGGGCTTGCTACTCGGGTTCGATGGCGAGGACAACGAGATCGCAGACTTCGTCGATGATCGCGCGCAGGGCGTCGCCGCTCGAGCGCTTCGCCGCTTCGCGCAGCTCCTGCGCGCGTTGGCGAGCGCGGTCGCCCTTGTACAG
>DASYTD010000100.1:0-2062 GCA_036002655.1 Gemmatimonadales bacterium | reverse complement strand
GCTCACCTCAAGCCCGGTGAGTGGATCACCGGCGGCGATTGGGACCACACGCTGTGGCGCGGCACGCCGCTCCCACGGCACGACTGGATTGACTCGGTCACGCCGAACAATCCGGTCTTCGTCAACCGCCTCGACGGACATATGGCGCTGGCGAACCGCGCCGCCATGCGCGCGGCGAACGTAACGACAGCGACGGCCGCGCCCGGTGGCGGGGAGATGCCGCGCGACGCGCGCGGTGAGCCGATTGGGATTTTCAAAGACCAGGCGATGGGCTTGATCTGGCGTGCGGCGCCCGATCCTTCGCCGGAGCAGCGCGATTCGGCGCTTGTCCGCGCGCTGGCACACGCGGCATCCCTCGGGGTGACGGCGACGGGACACATGTCCGCCTCCTGGGCGGATCTCGCGAGCTATCGCCGCCTCGAGCGCGCCAACCGCATGACGCTCCGTGTTTCCGTCTACTTGCCGCTGGAAAGCTGGCACGCGGTTGCCGACAGCGTGGCGCGCGATGCCGGTGACGACTGGGTGCGCATCGGTGGCGTGAAGGGATACATGGACGGCTCGGCCGGCTCGCGAACCGCCTTCTTCTTCGAGCCGTTCGCCGATTCGGCGAACTACCGTGGTCTCATGCAGCACCCCGAAGCCGACATGCGCACATGGATTGGCGCCGCGGATTCCGCGGGTCTCCAGGTGGCCGTGCACGCGATCGGCGACCGGGCGAACGCGATTCTGCTGGCGATTTACGATAGCGTCGCGCACGCGCACGGCGCGCGCGACCGCCGCTTCCGGATCGAGCATGCTCAGCACCTGCGCTCAGAAGACATCGCCAAATTCGGCGCGCAGCGCGTCGTGCCGTCGATGCAACCCTACCATGCGATTGACGACGGCCGCTGGCTACTGCAACGCATCGGCCCAGTGCGGATTCGCACCACGTACGCATTCCGCACGCTGCTCGACTCGGAGGCACCGCTGGCGTTCGGGTCCGATTGGACCGTCGCACCGCTCGATCCGATGCTTGGCGTCTACGCTGCCGTGACTCGACGCACCCTCGACGACCGCAATCCGGGCGGATGGGTGCCGGAACAGAAGATTACGGTTGGCGAGGCGCTGCGGGCCTACACGTATGGCAACGCCTGGGCGACGTTCAACGAGCAGAAATGGGGTACCCTCGCCGCCGGCCGGTTCGCCGACGTCGTCGTGCTCGATCGTGATCCGTTTGGCGTGGCGCCGGAGTCGCTCGGGACGATCAAGCCCCGCTACACGATCGTTGGTGGAAAGGTGGTTTACCGGAAACCGTAGACTGCCTAGCCTGAGTATTTGAATCCCGCCTCGCCGAGGGTGAGCGGTTCCCCTTCGTGCTCCACGCCTGCTCCGACGACTTCACCGAGCACGAGCGTGTGATCCCCCGACGGCAGCGTCGCCACGACCCGGCACTCGACCCAACCGAGACAATCCACCAGCACTGCTGAGCCTGACACGGGCGCCGGCTTGGTCTTGATGCCCTTGAGCTTCTGCGGCGCCTGCTCGGACGTGCGGCCGAGCTTGCCGGCGAGATCACGCTGCCCACTGAGCAGCAGGTTGATCGCAAAGTGGTGCGAGTCCCGGATCAGGCCGATGGTCTTGGATGTATTTTCGATGGCGACCACGACCATCGGCGGCTCGAAGGCTGTCTGCGTGAGCCAGTTGGCCGTCATGCCGTGGTCCTCGCCATCGGCGCTGACGGTTACGACATATAGACCGTAGGGGAAATGGCGGAGAATGGCTTTCTTAGCTGCCTCATCCATGGCTTGAAACTAGGCTATTTTCTCACCATATGGCGACACGGTCCCGAGCCGCGAACAAGGCGGCACCCTCCACATCAAAACCGACGAAAGCAGCGACAGCTCTTTCCAAAGCCGATCTGCTCGATATGTACCGGCTGATCCTCCTGTCCCGCCGCATTGACGACAAGGAGATCCAGCTCAAACGACAAAACAAGATCTTTTTCCAGATTTCGGGCGCCGGCCATGAGGGCGTCCTCGTCGCGGCCGGGAAAGTGATGAGACCGGGATACGACTGGTTCTAT
>DASYTD010000099.1:0-10997 GCA_036002655.1 Gemmatimonadales bacterium | reverse complement strand
TGACCGCTCACGGCGATCTGCGACCACTTCGGCGCACCGTCCTCCAAGAATCGCGACCAGCCCTCGTCAGGGTACTGCGCGTCCAGGTAGATCAGGAGCTTCGTCAGCCGGTTGTCGACGCCGCTCGCCGGCGTCACGTTCACGAGGCTCGAGCGATCGATGCCGTCCTGGACTTCCAGATGCAGGTTTCCGGAGCAGTCGGGGTCGGGGCTGCCCCTGCAGACGTTCACCACCGTGACGTCGTTCTGATACATGAGGCCGATCACGTGGTAGCCCAGCCGCGCGGCTTCCTGCTCGAGCCGCAGCCAGAAAGAAGGCGGGTTGTTGTTGCCGGGCATGAAGACGAGGAGCTTCGGGTTCCCGTGCACCGTCGTGTCGAGCCACACGTAATGGTCCGCGAGGCCGGCATTGATGGCGGGGTCGGTTGTCCGGGGCGCAACGATGTGCTGTACTAGGGGCGCCGATGACTCCTCTGTCATGCGCGACATCGCCACGTCTGGGCTTAGTGGACGCGCCGCGTCTTTGCAGCCGGCGAACGCGAGGGTGATCGAGGCAACAGCGAGAGTACAACTTGCGACGCGTAACATAATTCACCTCCGGCGGACGCTGGTCCGCCATTCGATGTTAGTCCCCAGTTCCAGGGGATTGCCCCCCTGCTGCCCGGCGACCTTGATGGGAACGAGGCTCTGCGCCCCCGAACCATCGCCGAGAAAGCCCCAGGCGTTGGAGCCCCAGCAGTACGCCACTCGATTGGTGGTGATGCCGCAGGTGTGATCGGTCACCAGGTCGGACGGCTCGTCGAAGAAGAAATAGCCGGCTGCACTGAGCGACTCGAACGTGAGGGCGCCGGCGACCGCCACCGGTGTGGTGGTACTGGTCGTCGAGCCGTCGCCCAGCTCGCCGACGTCGTTGCGTCCCCAGCAATAGGCGGCGCCGCCCGTCGTGACGCCGCAGGAGTGAAAGAACCCAGCGCTGAGCGTCGTGAACGTGAGACCGCCGGCGACCCGCACCGGCGTCATGCTTCCCGTCATCGAGCCGTCGCCCAGCTGACCGAAGCCGTTCCACCCCCAGCAGTAGGCGGCGCCGTCGGTGGCGAGACCGCAGGTGTGGTAGTAACCCGCGCTCAGCGCCGCGAAGCTGAGACCACCAGCGACGCGCGCGGGCGTCGGGCGCATTGTGCCCGAGCTGTCGCCCAACTCGCCGTTGCCGTTATTCCCCCAGCAGTACGCCGTGCCGCCGGCGGCGATGCCGCAGGTGTGATGACCGCCCGCGCTCAATGCGACAAACGTCAGACCGCTGGCGACCGGCACCGGCGTCGAGCGGTCCGCGCCCGCGCCGTCGCCAAGCTGGCCCAGGCCATTCCAGCCCCAGCAGTACGCGGCGCCGCTCGTGTTGAGCCCGCAGGTGTGAAGACTGGCCGCACTCACGGCCGTGAACGTGAAGCCTCCGGCGACACGCACGGGCACGGCGCTGCCGTTCGTCGAGCCAGTGCCCAGCTTGCCGTTGTCGTTCCGGCCCCAGCAGTACGCGGCGCCGCTGGTGGTGAGACCGCACGTGTGCCAGAATCCCGCGCTGATTACCGCCCACGTCAGAGCGCCGACGACGCCCACGGGCACCGGGCTGTAGTCCGCCGATCCGTTGCCGCTGCCGAGCTGGCCGTAGCCGTTCAACCCCCAGCAGTAGGCGTCGCCGCCCGCAGCGAGAGCGCACGTCTGATCCGTCCCCGCGCTGATGGCGGTCATCACCAACGGAGGCGGCACCGTGAGGCTCGCGGAGCCGCTCGTCCCGCCGGCCGTCGCGGTGATCGTCGCCGTGCCGCTGCCGACCGCGATCGCGACGCCGTCCGGCGACACCGTGGCGACGGCCGCGTTGTCGGTGGACCACGTGACGGCCCGACCGAACACGCGGTCGCCTGCTGGTGTGCGCAGCTCGGTCTGGAACGACACGCGGCCACCGGTGAGCAGACGCGCGGTCGGCGGCGTCACCGTCACCGACCCGACCGCGCCCCCGCGGACGGCACGCCACGTGCCCGTCGGGGTGCCGCAGCTGACGGTGCCGCTGACGGAATCCGTCGAACTGGAAGCGAACGCGCCGGTGTAGTCGCAGCGGATGCTTCCGCTACCGACTCGGAACGTGATGCCGCGGTCCGTGACGATCCCCGCGCGCAGGGAATCCCTGACATCGTTGCGGTATGGCCCGCTTGGTCCCACGCACGCGCCCACCTGCTCCGAGAGGCCGACGAACGAGCCGCCCTGCTGCGCAAAGCTGTATGAGCCGGTGTCGTCGCAGACCGCATTGTTCGACAGATCGGCGATGTGTTCGACCCAGTCCCACACGCCGTTGATGTTGGGAATCGGGCCGGGCGCCACGACCTCGATCGCCGCCGTTCCGCGCTTCCCTTCTGCCGTCGCGGTGATTGTCGCTGCGCCTGGCCCCGTTGCCGTGACGAGACCTGTCGCCGAGACCGTGGCGATACTCGCGTCGCTCGTCGCCCACGTGATCACGCGATCGGTGAGTAGGGTGCCGGAGGGACCCCATGTCGCTGCCACGAGCTGCACCGTGGCGCCGATGCTGAGGGTGTTGCGCGACGGCGCGACGGTGACGCTGTCGACGGAAACCGCGGGCGGGCTGGTGGCCGCGTCGCCGCAGCCTTGTGCGACGGCCATCGTCACTGCGGCGATCCCGAGGGCTATCGCTCTCGCATTCATCTGTACGCTCCGCACACGTTTGTTTGCAGCGCTCTCCAGCACGCGCTAGGTTTGGACCACGGAGCCAGATTACGACGCGGCCGTCACGTCGACGTAACCGGCCGCGTGACGGTCGCCGTGACGCCCCGGACAGGGGTCGCTATGATCCAACTCCGGATGCTCGGAGCGCTGCACCTGACGGATGCGGACGGGCGAGATATGCGCGCCTTACTCGCGCAGCCCCGCCGCCTCGCGCTGCTCGCCTATCTCGCTGCCACCGCACCGCGGGACCTTCACCGCCGCGACCACTTACTCGCGCTCTTCTGGCCCGAGCTCGACCAGGCGCACGCGCGCGCCGCGCTGCGCCAGGCCCTGCACGTCCTGCGCGACACGCTGGACCCCGATGTGATTCTGAGCCGCGGTGACGAAGACATCGGCCTCGACGCCGCGCAGATCCGTTGCGACGTCGTCGAGTTCGAGCGCGCGGCCGATCGGGGACAGCTGGCGGATGCCCTCGACCTCTACCGGGGTGATCTGCTCGAGGGCTTTTTCATCCGCGGCGCGCCGGCGTTCGAGCAATGGCTCGAGGACGAGCGCGCGCGGCTGAAGGCCGTCGCGCTGCGCAGCGCCAGCCTGCTGGCGGAGCAGAGCGACGCGCGCGGCAACCTTACCGACTCGGTGCAGTGGACGCGGCGGGCACTGCGGATTGCCCCGCTCGACGAGCCGACGTTGCGGCGCCTAATGCAGACGCTCGACCGGCTCGGCGACCGGGCGGGGGCGCTGGAGGCGTACGACGCCTTCGCGCACCGCCTCACGGCGGAGCTCGAGGCCGAGCCCGCGCCGGAAACGCGGGCGCTCGCAGGCGCCGTCCGCGAGCGTGTGGCCACGCTCTCCTCGAACGCCACGGCGCTGGCTCCAATTGAAACCGCGGCCGGACGTCCAGCCCCGCCCCGCCGCAGCCGCCGCCGCTGGCTCGGCGCGGGCGCGGCACTGCTCGGCTTGGCCGTCGTGGTCGCTGCCGTCACCCGGAACCCGCGTGCGCCCCTCCGATTGAATGCGAAGCGGGTGTTGGTTGTCCCCTTCGCGAACGGCACCGGCGACAGTACCCACGATCGCCTCGGCAACCAGGCCGCCGATTGGATCACGCGCGGGCTGTTGCTGACCGGGGTGGTCGACGTCGCGGACCCTGGCGCGATGGTGCTGGGGGCCCCGACCGCCAACGTCAACCGGCTCGCCGGCCACGAGGCTGCGGATGTGCGGGCGCGGGCCGTGGCCAGCGGCTCGGGGCTCGCGGTGTCGGGCTCCATGTACCGCCGCGACGACGGGATCGAGTTCGATGCGCAGATCACGGACGAAGTGAGCGGGAGAATCCTGCGCACCCTCGATCCGGTCCTCGCCGATCCGCGGGAGCCGCGCCCGGCGCTCGCGCTCCTGCGGGATCGAATCATGGCCGCGCTCGCCGAAGCGGTGGACCCGCGGCTCCGCGAGTTGGCGTCGAGTGCCGGCCAACCCCCACGCTACGACGCGTACGTCGCCTTCAGCGCCGGCGTCGAGATCTTCTACGGGGGACGGCGGGCGCGCGACGCGCTACCGTATTTCCAACGCGCCGTGGCCCTGGACTCGACCTACGCCCTGCCGCTGATCTGGGCGGCCTGGGCCCACGCGGGGACCGCGCTTGATCAATGCGACTCGACGGCGGCCATCGCCCGGCGCCTGACCCGCATGCGCCTCACGAGTCTGGAGCAGATGCAGATCGACCGCGTGATGGCCCGCTGCCGGGGCGACCTCCCGGCGGCCTACGCCCTCGGACGCAAGCTGACCGAGGCGGTCCCGCGCTCGGAACTGATGTGGGAACAGCTCGCCCGCGACGCCCTCGACTTCAATCATCCGCGCGAAGCGGTCGCGATTCTCGAACGGTTGCACCCCGACAGCGGCGCCCTCAGCGGGCGCGCGGGCTTTTACAATTGGTGGACCTCCTCCTACCACCTGCTCGGCGAGCACGATCGCGAGCTGGAGGTTGCCCAGCATGCCCGGCAACGGTTCCCCAGGAATCTCGCCACCCTGCGTGTGGAGTTGATGGCGCTGGCGGCTCTCGGGCGCGTGCGGGAGGTGGACGAGCGCCTGGACGAGATCAATGCGCTTCCGCCCGACCCGATCCGCCTGCCCGCGCCGGTGATGCGCGAGACGGCGCTGGAGCTCGCGGCCCACGGCGATACCGCAGCGGCTCGCGCCGCCTTGGACCGCACGCTCGCCTGGCTTGCAGGCCGGCCCGCTGCGGAGCAGGCGACGGAGTCCTTCCGATTCGAACGGGCGCTGACCCACTACGCGGCCGGGCATGCGGACTCCGCTCGCGCAATAGCGGCAGCGTTGATCCGCGCGCACCCGCGGAGCGCGCATTATGCGGGCCTGCTGGGCACGTTGGCCGCGCAGCGCGGCGACCGCCCCGAGGCCGCCCGCATCGACCGGCTCCTGGCTGGTATGGAGCGATCCTTCGGGCGCGGGCAGGCAAGCTACTGGCGCGCTTGCATAGCGGCCCAGTTGGGTGAGCGCGACGCGGCCGTGGATCTGCTGGGGCGCGCGCTGGACGCCGGATACGTGTACCAGGTCCGCTTCTTCGATGCGCACGTCGAGCCGAGTTTCGCCACGCTGCGCGGGTACCCACGGTTCGAAATGTTGTTGCGGCCCAAGGGATGATCGGACTGTTCGCGTTGAGCCTCGCCACGCCGCTCTGCGCGCAGGGAATCACATCCGCCGCATTGCAGGGCCGCGTGCTCCAAACCGACAGCGCGCCCATCGCCGGCGCCGTCGTGACGGCGATTCTGCCCGCCAGCGGCACACGCTGGCAGGTCGTGACCGACGCCGCGGGGCGTTACTTCGTCGAGAACGTCCGGGTAGGCGGGCCGTATGTCATCGAGGCGCGAGCGGTGGGTTTCAAATCGGCCGGCCAGAACGGCGTCTTCCTCGCACTCGGCCAACGCTACCACGCCGACTTCACGCTCGAACGAATGGCGGTCGAGTTGCCTGCGGTGACGATCCATGCGAGCCCGGATCCGTTGTTGAATTCCGGACGCACCGGGCCCGCGCACGTCGTCTCCGAGACCGAGTTGGCGGCTTTACCGAATTTAGCCCGAGACCTGAGTGCGGCCGCGGCGCTCGGGCCACTCGCCGCACTCCGGCCGCTGGGGGGCGTCTCGATCGGCGGACAGAATCAGGGCTTCAATAATCTCCAGGTGGATGGCGGAGTGAACGCCGATCTGTATCTCGGACGCTCGCCCGGCGGCGCGATCCCCAGCGGCGCAATCCCGGAAGTCCTGCCACACGCGATCTCGTTGGAAACGGTGAGCGAATTCCAAGTGCTCGCCGCGCCGTTCGATGTCCGGCTGGGCAGCTTCGCCGGCGGACTCCTCAACGCCGTGACGAAGTCGGGAACGAACGCATTTCATGGCTCGGCATTCACATTTTTCCAAAACGGCAACCTGGTCGCCAGCGGCCCGGCCGGCCGGCCCGAGTTCACAAGCTCACAGTTCGGCGGCACGCTATCCGGTCCGATCGTGCGCGACCGAGTGCATTTTTTCCTCAACGCAGACCTGCAGCAACGCGTCGTGCCCGACGCCGGCCCGCTGCCCGCTCAAGCCGGACGGACCGCGGTCAGCGAGTCGAGCGCGGTGCGATTCCAACAGATTCTCGCCGGTACGTACGGCTTGGAGCCGGGAACGCCCGGGCCGTCGGAAGGACACCTGCCAGCACAGGACGTTTTCGGAAAGATCACCGTGCAGCTCGGTCCTAGCGGGCATCTCGAGCTCTCCCATCACTACGCCCATGGCGACCGACGAGACTTCGTCGATGCGGGCCGCACGTTCGACACGACTGCGCTCTCGTCGGTCGCCGGCCGGAGCCGCTCGACCGCCCATACGTCGCGCCTGATCTGGACCGCTCTCGTGCACGGGCGCGCACAGAACGAAGTCATCGTGAGCTACCAGCGCTTGCTCGATACGTGCCGCCCCAACGGAGCATTTCCGCTCATCCAGGTGAACGCCGATGGCGGCTTCTTGATCGCCGGGTCCAACTCCGTCTGCCCGACGACTGCGGTGAATCAGACGGCCCTCGAGCTCACCAACAACCTGACGATCAGCACCGGGCGGCACATTCTAACCCTCGGCCTGCACGGCGAGCTGCTGCACTTCCGCGATCCCCTGGTGCAGGTGTCGGCCGGCAGGTGGTTTTTCCCGAACCTCGACTCGCTCAGCACGGGGGCCGCGAGCCACTACGACCGTGGACTCCCTGGGCCGTCTCCTGGAGCCGATTTCCACGCGATCGGCCTGGGCGTGTACGCGCAGGACCGGTGGGCACCGACGCCGCGTCTCACGGTGACCGTCGGACTCCGCACCGATATCCCGTTCCTGCCGGACGCCGCCTTCACAAACGATTCGATACTCAGCCGGCTAGGCAGGGACACGGGACGGCTGCCCAGCGGGAACCTCCTGTGGTCGCCTCGTCTCGGCGTTAACTACGATCTTAGCGGCGCAGGGACGGCGTTTCTCCGCGGTGGCATCGGGCTGTTCAGCGGCCCACCGCCCTATCGCTGGCTTGGCAACGGCTACCGGGACGGCGGCGAGGAGAGTGTGGTGAATTGCAATGGGACTCGCGTGCCGCCCTTCGATCCTACCAATCAGCCGGCGACCTGCAAACCCACGGGCGGCGTGACGCCCCGCCTCGGTGTCTTCGATCGAGATCTCAAGCTGCCGCAGAACCTGAAGCTGGCGCTGGGCATGGACCGCCACTCTCCAGGGGGCGTCACGGCGACGATCGACCTCCTCTACACACGCGCCGTTCACCAGATCCTCATCCGCGAGGCAAACCTCGGCGCGCCGATCGGCGTATCGTCGGGTGAGGGCCGTCGCCCGATGTATGGGACCATTGACGCGACCGGCCTCGCGACACCCGCTTGGCGCGACCCCTTCTTCGCGGAGATCTTCCGCGTGTCGAACAGGAGCGGCGACCACAGCATCTCGCTCTCCGTTCAGGCGCGCAAGCGATTCGGCGAGACAGTCGCGCTGTACGCGGCGTACGCCTTCTCGCGGGCATATGATCGGATGTCGTTCATCAACCTTCCGACGCGGGCCAACTTCAGCAACACACCGGTCGACGGCACGCTAGAGGATCGCCGGCTCGCTCCATCCTTCTTCGAGACGCCTCACAAGACAGCGGTGGGCGCAACGCTCAGGGTCGCCCATCGGGTGCAGCTCTCTTTCCTTTATCAAGGAGCGTCGCAGCCGCCCTACACGTATGTCATCGATGGTGACGCGAACGCGGATCGAAGCGGCGGCGGTGGCTCGCTTTTCAATGATGCCGTCTACGTCCCGCGAGATACCGCCGATATCAGCCTCCAGATGCCCAATGACACCCTGCCGGCCACGCCTGCGGAGCATGCGAAGCTGGAGCGTTTCATCGAGCAGCAGGGATGTCTGCGAAACCAACGGGGACGGATCATGGCGCGCAGCAGCTGCCGCAACGGGTGGCTCGGCTTCTTCAATGCGCGAATCACCACCACCCTGCCGCTGGTGGGAGGTCAGTATCTCGAGATCACCGCCGACGTTCTCAACGTGCTGAATCTGATCAGCTCTCGATGGGGACGATATCGCGACGTGACCACCGGCCCCTCCGTGCCCCTGCTGAAGCTCGTTGGATGGGACGCGGCGAACGCACGCGGAGTCTACAAGCTCGAGCTGCCGCCGCGCGGCATCGTGGAGGACGCCGTGTCGCGGTGGCGCATGCAGCTCGGCGCGCGCTACGGGTTCTGAGGGGCTACCCTCTCGTTACGGCATCGCCGCCCGGCCTGCCGCAGTCGCCGGAAGATTCTCCTCCACGAACTTCGTCAGCAGCGTGAAGAGATGTTGCCGCGTCGTGCCGCCCGAGATGGAGTGGTTGCGGTTCGGATATACCATGAGCGAGAACGGCCGGTTCGCCGCCACCAGGGCGTTCACCATCATCTCCGTGTTCTGGAAATGCACGTTGTCGTCGCCCGAGCCGTGCACGAGTAGCAGCCGGCCGCGCAAGTTCTTCGCGTACGTGAGCGGTGAGCCTTTGTCGTAACCAGCGGCGTTGTCCTGCGGCAGGCCATTGTATCGCTCCGTGTAAATCGTGTCGTAGTACTTCCAATGGGTCACGGGCGCGACCGCGATCGCCATGCGGTACACGTCCGGCGCCTGCGTGATCACGTTCAGCGACATGAACCCGCCGTAGCTCCAACCCCAAATGCCGATCCGCGTGGAGTCCACGTAGGGCAACCGGCCTACCGCGCGCGCCGCCGCCGCCTGATCGTGCGTTTCGACGACACCCATCTGCTTATAGATGATCTTGCGCCAGGCGCGGCCGCGCGCGCCGGTGCCGCGGTTATCCACGCTCGCCACGATGTAGCCGCGCTGCGCGAGCATCTGATACCAGAGGTAGTTCGATCCACCCCAGCCGTCGGTGACCGTCTGCGATCCCGGACCGCCGTACACGGCGAAGAACACGGGATAGTGCGACGTCGTGTCGAAGTTCGGCGGCTTGATGAACCACGCGTTGAGCTTGATCCCGTCGCCGATGTCCACTTGCCGGAACTCGGTCGCGCCCAGTCTGAGGCTCGCGACTTTCGCCTTGAGCGGCGCGTTGTCCACGACCGTGCGCAGCGTGCGATGGTCCGGCAGGCTCACGATCGTCGTCGTCGGCGGGACGCCGAAGCGCGAGTAGGTGTGCACCGCAAAGCGGCCGCTCGGCGAGAGGTTGTAGCTGTGCGTGCCGGGCTCAGTCGCCGGCGTCACCCGCAGCGGCGGGCCGCGCTTACCGTAGTTGACGCGATAGAGGTAGCGCTGTGTGGGGTTATCGGGCGACGCCGTGTAGTAGACCCACTTGCCCAGCGTGTCCACGCGCTGGACGCTCAAGACATCGAAATTGCCACTGGTGAGTGCGCGCGGCGCTCCGCCGCCCCGCGGGAAGAGATACAGCTGGCTCCAGCCGCTGCGCTCGGACATCCACAGGATGTCCTTGCCGCCATTCAAGAACCGCAGCTCGTCGAACTGTTCGACCCATGCGCCGTCAGCTTCCGTGAACACGGTGCGCACCCGACCCGTCTGCGCGTCGGCGAGCATCACCTGCAGCGTGTCCTGCAGCCGGTTCAAATGCTGGATCACCAGCTCTCTGCTCCCCGCTCCCCGGCCTTCTTTCGCCGCCCACTCCATGCGCGCGATGTAATTGTTGCGCGGATCGCCCGGGATATTGATCCAGCGCGTCTCCCCACCCGCCGAGCTGACGACGCCGACGCGGCCCGCGGAATTCGTCTCGCCCGCTTTGGGATACTGCACGGGCGTCGTCAACGCGTACAACGAATCCGTAGTGTTGTAGAGCAAGAAGTCGCGCACGCCGCTGGCGTCGAGCTGCCAGTAGGCGATGGACTGCCCGTCGGGATTCCAACGCCAGCCGTCCTGGAGACCCAGCTCTTCTTCGTAGACCCAGTCGAACGTGCCGTTGATTGTGGTGCGCGATCCGTCGCGCGTCAGCTGCGTCACCTTGCCGCTCGCGATGTCCTCGACGTAGATGTTGTACTCACCGTAGCGGACCCATCCCACTCGACCGCCGTCGGGCGAGAACTTCGCGAACATCAGCGTGGATGCGGGGCCCCCCCCAGCGCCGCCCAGCTTCTTGAGGGTCCAGCCGGCGAGATCGAGGACCCAGTAGTCGCCGCGTGTGTTGGTGCGCCAGACCTGCTGCGAATTCGTGAAGATGAGCACGCGACGGCCGTCAGCCGACCACGTGTAGTCCTCGACGTCGAGCGGCGTCGAATCACCAGGTGGGACGAGGCGCGTCGCCTGCACGAGGATCGTGCGCAGGCCGGTCTCGGCGTCATAGCGCACGATATCGCGACCGGCTTTTCCGGTGGCGGGCCGTTCGAGCGTGGTGTAGGCGACGCCGTCGGAGAGCCAGGCGAGCGGACCGAACGATTCGCCGCGGAATTCCGGCGAGCCGTAAATGCGATCGACAGTGAGGAGGCTCGTGTCGGTTGCCGGGCGCTGGGCAGCCAGCGTGCTGCCCAGCCCGGCAACGACAAGAGCAAGAAGATAAAGACGGCGCAACATCGTTCTGGATCCGATTGAAGTGGGATCCGAACGATAGCTACTGCCGCGGCGGTCCGCCTCCCATCGGCGGGGGCCCGCGGCGCATGACGTCAGGCTTGGGGAGCGCGTCGAACTTCGCCTGCTGGTCGGACGTCAGATTGTTGCGGATCGCCGCCAGCCACTGGTCCGCTTCAGCCTGGAACCCTTGCATCTCGGC
>DASYTD010000098.1:0-11043 GCA_036002655.1 Gemmatimonadales bacterium | reverse complement strand
AGGCGCGGGGTGCCCTGAGATGATTCAGCTGAGTCGGCCTACCCGCCTGCTGATCAGCATCGCCGTCGTCGCGCTGATGGTGGTGGTGCTGGTGTACGCCTTCCAGGGAACCAACTTTCGCACGCGGATCATCGTGGGGGTCGCCACGGCGATCGTTGCCGCATGGGTCGTGTATTCGCTGAGCGTCGATCGTCGGTACGCACACCTGCTGGAGGAGGAGGTTGCCAACCAGACTCGGTCACTGATGAGCTCGCTCGGCGCGACGGCGTCGGCGGAGCGCAATCTCCGCCTGCTCATGGAAGCGGTTCCCGACGCGATCACCGTCGTAGACCGCGAGGGTCGTGTGCTCGACGAGAATGCGTCTGGGCGTACGCTCATCAACGCGTTCCCTGACGTCCTCGACGGGAAGGACGCTGGCAGGCGAGCGGCGTTCGGCTGGCTCGAGGGGACGTCCGCGCGGATTGCGCGCGAGAACCTCGCGGCGGCGTTCGAGGGCGAGCTGCGCCGCTTCGAGGTGCCGTTTCATCGGCCGGACGGCAGCGAGGGCACGGGCCAGGTGCTGCTCGCGCCGGTCCGCGAAAGCGGCCGCATCCCCAAGGTCCTCGCCCTCGTCCACGACATCACGGAGCAACGCCGGGCGCAGACGCAGCTGCAGCAGGCCGAGAAGCTCGCCGCGATGGGGCAGCTCGTGAGCGGCGTCGCGCACGAGATCAACAACCCGGCGGCGATCATTTCGGGATTCGCCCAGACCTTGCTGCTCGACCAGCTGCCGCCGGATCAGCGCGAGACGGTGCAGATGATGTACGACGAAGCCACACGCATCGGTCGCATCACGTCGAACCTGCTCGCGTTCGCCCGTGCGGGGAGCAAGGAGCGAACGCTGGTGGACCTGAACGAGATCGTCCGCCGCACGTTCGCCCTGCGCTCCTACCATCTGACGACCCTCAACATCACCGTGAGTCTCGAGCTCGACGACAGCAATCCCAAGGTCTGGGCGAACGGCTCGGAGATGCAGCAGATGCTGCTCAACCTGCTCATCAATGCGGAGCAGGCGCTGACAGGCACCT
Source organism: Gemmatimonadales bacterium (assembly GCA_036002655.1). Classification (GTDB taxonomy): domain Bacteria; phylum Gemmatimonadota; class Gemmatimonadetes; order Gemmatimonadales; family GWC2-71-9; genus 20CM-2-65-7. The sequence goes on along the minus strand of DASYTD010000098.1, from coordinate 9,976 downwards.
CGGGCCGCCGCGCGATCACGATTCGCACCTCGACATCGGGCGACGATCGCGTGCGACTTCAGGTCGCCGATACGGGGCCGGGTATCGCACTGGACATTCAGGAAAAAATCTTCGACCCCTTTTTCACAACGAAGCCGGAGGGGGCGGGCACCGGGCTCGGTCTCTCGATTTGCTACGGCATCGTCCACGACCACGGCGGCCGGATCTGGGTCAACTCCGTGCCCGGCGCGGGCGCGGTATTCACGATCGAGCTGCTGCGAGACGCCCGGACGCGGCAACGCCTCACGCCCGCCCCGATGCCGGTGCCGGCGGCGGCTCGGCAGCAGGACGGCACGCTCTCGATCCTGCTCATAGACGACGAAGAAGGACTGCGGCGCGCCGTCCTCACCTTCCTCAAACGTCGCGGCATGCATGCGGTCGCGGTGGAAGACGGATCCGACGCGCTGCGCGTCCTGCGGCGGGAACACTTCGATGTGATCGTTTCCGATGTCCGAATGCCGGGGATGAGCGGCGGAGAGTTCCTGGAACGGCTGCGGCGCGAGTATCCGGCGATGGTGAACCGGCTGGTGTTCACGACGGGCGACACGTTCGCCGCCGATACCTCCACCCTGCTGCGCGACTCCGGTGTGCCGTCCCTCGTAAAGCCCTACGATTTCTCCAAGCTGGAAACCCTACTACACGAAGTCGCCGGAGCCGCTAAAACCTCGGCTTGAGCCGGAGCTCCAGATCGGACCGCCCGATCCCGGTGGGCGTCGGCGCCAAGCTGAACCGCAGCGGCTCCGCATCTACCGCCAGCGCATCGAGTACCTGCGCGTCGACCGTCAGCTCGTAGTCACCCGGCTTCACTCCCATCAGATAGAACGCCCCATCGTTGAACGTCACCAACGTACGGTGGCTGCCGCTGCGCCGATCGGTCAGGATCAGCGTCGCTCCACCCACTCCGACGCCGTTGCGGACCACACGGCCCTCGATGATCCCGGCCTCCACGACCGGAATGTCGAGAGTGCGGAATCGATTGGGCCCAGGGACGATGCTCGTCCGCGCGAACAGCGGCACGAGCAGCGGCGACTCGAGCGAGAGCGAGTCTAGGCTCACGAGCACGGGCTCGAACGGCACGAGATCCCAGGCGCGATATGCGCCGGTGGAATCGCTGCGCGTCGAGAGCGAGCCGATGAGCACACGTGCGTTCGGAACGGCCGGCTCGCCGACGTCGCGAATGCCGTTGGCATTCTCGTCCATGAAGACGCGACCGGAGAGGCCGGAGCGCTCGAGCGAGGGGCCGGGCGCGACGCCGAGCCGCTGGGTGCGGCGGTCCCACAGCACCGATCCCTGCACGAACTGCGTGCCGCTGACCGGCTGGCCCGGCGGAGCCAGAACCGACGTGACGGCGCGCAAGGCCGAGAAATACGACGTCACCGTCACGGTGTAGGTGAGTCCGGGATCGCCGCGTAGCCAGGTGGCGCCGACCTCAACCCGCACGCCCTTCGCCACCGGACGAGCGGCGAACGCCGACCAGGAGACGAGCCCCTGCTGACGTTCGATCTCGGTACTGGTTCGGAGCAGCAGTTGGCTCAGGAACGCTCCCCACCGCAGCCGCGGCAGCATGAAAGCGGAGAGCCCGACGAACTCGCGGTCGCCGCCGGCTGCTTGGCCGTGCTGCGTGCGCACGTACGGCAGCAAGCGGATCTCGTCGGTCTGGAGCGACGCGCCGAGGCGCGTGCGCGTAAGGGCGCCGGCATCCGTGCTGATGCGCTCAATGCGTCCGTCGAAAAAGAAGAACCCGTGGCTGGTCTTGGGCCGCAGGAATCCGCTGAGCGTCCATTGCGCGCGACGTCCCGGAACGGCCAGCACAGACGCCGAATCGCGCGCGAAGTGCACGTACTCGCCTTCGACGCGCAGATCCACCGATGGCGCGTAGCGGAAAGCGCCGCGCGCCAGTCCCGCTCCGACAATCTCACTCTGGACCGCCCAGGCATTGCTGGGGTTCCCCACCAGTGCCGCATAAGGATGCGTCCGGTCGGGCAGCGAATCGCGCCAGAACCGATCGACACCGCCCTGCACCGTCCAGCGCCGCGTCACACCGTAGCGCAGGTCGAGATTCGCGGTCGCGTTGCAGATGAATGACGGCTGCGGGCAGTGACCGCCGGCGAGGCCGTACTCGAAGCGATTTGCGGGAAGCAGCTCGGTCAACACGCGGTAGGTGCGGTTGAACGCGCGGATTTCGCCGAATGGACCGTAGGCGACGAAGTCCACGGGATTCTCGCCGTAACGCACCGGCAGATCGATCGCGAACCCGCCCGCCGCGTCGGCCGAATCGAAAGCGACGAGATCGCCGCCGCGGTACGCTTCCACCGACCATCCCGGGTCCAACCGGCCGGCATAGCGCAGTGAACCGACGAGAGAAGGTCTCACGAACGGCGCGTTAGTGAGCGCAATGCCCTCCAGCGCCCGCGCGCGGGGCCCCGTCGAGGGCACATCGCCCAGGCGCAGCTGTTTCACCCAGCGGTTCTCGCGCCACACGCCGGTCCATGACGCATCGACGTGGACGCGCCCCCCCTCTGGCGGCCCGACACTTTGCCCGAGCATCTCGAGCGAGCCGCCGCCGACGTCGGCGCCAACTCCGAATCCGTAGGTCGAGCCGGCGAGCGGATCTCCTGACGGCGCAAACAGCGAGTAGTCGATCACCACACCGTCCGCCGGCGGGTGTTGCAGCCCGAGTGTCATGTCGGCGCGCATGCCGTCAGGACGCCGCAGATAGGCGTCGCGCGCGGCCTCCCGGCGCAGCCGTCGCGCGATCGGCAGACTGCTCGGATCCACCACCGTCGCGGTGAGATCCGCCCAATCGACCGCGAGCATGACGCCGAGCAGGTCACCCAGACGCTCGCTGCCGACGTACAGCTCGGGCGCTTCGAACCGAATGAACTCCGGCTCGATGTGCACGCGGTGATCGCCGTACTGCATCGAGTCGCTGCGCACATCGATGACGATGCGCCGGTTCCCGGGATCCACGCTCGCCTCGAGTCGGCCATCCGGCGTGAGCCGATGACGGATCTCGGCGAGCTGGAAGAACTGCGACAGCGGCAGCAGGACTTCCGATCGCACCCGGTATGCCTGCACGGTGGTTCCGGTGATGCGGCCGATGCGGAGATCGATGACGACGGCTTCCGGCGTAGTGTCCTGCGGAACGACGGCACCGAGGCTCAGGGCCGCCAACAGGGCGAGCATGGACTACTGGTAGATGAGGGAGACGACGATTGTCCCCTGGTAAATCCCGGGCTTCGCCGCCGCCGCAGGGCTCACGGTGCCGCCCAGCCAGATGTACATGTTTGGATTCGCGGGTGGGCCGATCCGGCCAACCGCGCCGACCGCCGGATCGAAGGGTGTGCCCGCGGCGGGGTTGTTGTTGGCCCGGTTCCAGCGTGCTGACGTCGCGCTGAACGTGATCGGCATCGTCGAGCCGGGTAGCGCCTGAATATTCGTGAGCACCGTCGGCAACGTGAAGCTGATGATCACAAAGGCATTGGCGCCGCCCGTCACCTGCCACGCGCCCGCGGCCGCGTCGGTGGGCAGCACGGTCGTGGAAACGCCTTTGATCACGGTGCCGAAGTTCAAGTCACTCAGTGTAGTGATCGTCATGCCCACGGTGACCACCACCGCGTCGGCCGAAACGGTAGCTCCGGCCTGACCAGCCGCGCGCCCGGTCGCTGCGACTGACACCGCCAAGAGTAGCGCTACACCGCGGGCACCTCTCACGGAATCACCAGTTGCACGGAATCGCGCACAACCGGCGCCTTGAGCACGACCGCCGGATCGAGATCCTCGCGCTCGGCGACCACTTCGTAGCGCAGCCAGTAGCGCCCGCGCGGGAGCCGCGGCGGCGCCACGATGGTGGCGAGCCGGGGCTGCATCGTGAAGTACACGCCGACGGGCGATTGATAAGTCGTGACGAGCGAATCACCCACGCGTTGCGCGCGGAACGCGCCGGTCGAATCCACGAGCGTCTCGCGAATCATGCCGACGAACGCGGCGTTGCCGTGGCGTTCGAGCTTGCTCCGGGTAATGAGCGTGTCGCCGACGAGCTGCGCGCTCAGGTTCGACAGCGTGACGCCGGTCGTCACTGGTCCTTTGCGGTAGTTCACGCCGATGATGGTTCGCACTTCGAGTGTGAGCCCGACCTGAATTGCCGTCGTATCCGCGACGCCGGTGATCGGCACGCGGCCGGCCTGCGCCGCGATGACAAGACGGAGCCAGTATTCCCCGTCCGCGAGTCCGATCGGCGGACGCGCCAGCAGTCGCACGGTCTGCCGCTCCCGCGGCGCGACGGTCAGGCGGCGAGGAAACGCCTGGATCCACGCGAGCGCCGAGGGCAGCGTCGAGTCGGGTGCATCCACCGTTCGCAACACAATCGCGCCGCTCGAGTCGGTCACGGGATACCCGAACATCGTGGAGATGGTGACTTCGACCGGCTCGGTCCCCGGATTGTAGAGCAGGACGGAGCCGCTGCGGGCGCGGTGATCGATGTAGACCGCGTGCGGTGCCACCATGACACCTTGCGCGGCGAGCGTCGAAGCGCCGAGCACCAGCGCCGCGGCAAAACCCAAGACGCGCATCACGGCAGCAAGGTCACGGTGAGCGTGAGCGTGGCGGTGTACGCACCGGCACGTTGATTCGTCGCCGGATTCGCGGTAGCACCCACGAACACCGAGCCGCGGCCATTATTCGACAGTGTAGCGGTGAACGGCTGCTTCGGATCGAATCCCACTTGGCTCCCGATGGCTTGTGATTGCGAATAGCCGGCGTCACTGGCCCCAAAGCTCAGCGGCATCAGCGCGCCGGCCGGGCCGGTCATCGCCACCGGCAGGACGAACGCCAGCACCATCTGGTTGCGACTCGGCCCGCGAATGTCGTACTGGCCGCTGTTCGCGGGATCGGTGCGCGACACAACGCGCGGCACGCCCGGGAGGACGGCCCCGAACATCAGGCCGCGCACACCCGTGACCGTGAGCGGCTTGGCCTGTGCCTGCAGCGGCACGGCGAGCAGTAATGCACCGATCACGATCCACAATTCCCGCTTCATATGTTGAGTGCGTCTGCTTGCGACAGCGCCGGCAGAGGAATCAGAGTCCCCTGCCGGCGCGCCATCAGCTCGACGCCAAAATCCTGTCGCTTAGTAGACGACCGTCATGGTGATGCTGCCCGTGTACGTGCCCTGCGCCTGGTTCGTGGCCGGGGTCACGCGCGCACCAATCCAGATGAACAGCTGGCCGGCCGCGCTAAGCGTCGCGGGGTTGCTCCCGCCGGGGACGAAGCCGATCCCGCTGGTCTGCGAGCTGTTGTCGGCACGGACGCCGGCGTAGCTGTCGATCGGCATGGTGTTCGGGCCCGAGGAGAGCGTGGCCGGTAGGGTGAAGGAGAGCGTCACGGGGGCGCTCGCCTGCCCGGTCACATCGAAGCGGCCAGCATTGGTCAGATCGGCCACCGCCACAGTCTTGTTCACGCCGGGAAAGACGTTGCCAAAGTTCAACTGCTGAAAACCCACGACGTTGATCGGCGTCTGGACGCTCGCCGTCGCCGTGATGCTGGCATTGTTCGTCTGGGCCTGGAGAGCCGTGCCCGTTAGGACGAGGGCGGCCACAACCAGGGTCAACCTTGAGACGGTACGCATTTCGTGCTCCCATTTGGTGTCGAGCTATTGGTCAGCTGGAGTGCCATTCGGCTGCTCCGTCCTTCGGGAACAGCGTAATGGCAAGGCTTATGCCAGCCGCTCGTTTCTTGGGCGTTGTCAAATTTTTTGACGAAATCGCCCCAAAAAGCGGAAGCCAAAATAGGACAAAGGGTTACGCAGCGCAATACCGCGACGGTGTAATGATTCTTGACGGTTTCTGAGGCATGAAAGCGTCGAGCAAAAGCGTCTAAGTAACCGTCACACAATACATTAGCTAGTTACAATTGAGCGGCATGCCGCCTGCCTTAGTGAGAGGCTGAGATCCAACGGTCCTCACACACGGAGCAGGCAGTGCGGTACGGCATGATGGTGGGTCTGGCGGTGGCGGCCCTGACGATGGTAGGCCGGGACGCAGAAGCCCAAGCTCGTGGCACCCTGCAAGCCACGGCAACGGTCATGGATACGCGTCAGGGCTTCGAGTCGCTAACGCTTGTCCGGCAAGCGGTTACGAACTCCAGGGTCGAGAGTTCGCATACTGTCGCGACGGTGGCTGAAATCTCCAAGGCTCAGTCGGCCACTGATCCGCGCACGATCGTCGTGACGGTCGATTACTCACGGAACTAGCTAGAGACCCAGCCGCTGGCGCAGCGCCGGCGGCATCAGCGCGATGGCGTACTTCACCGGGACCGACAGCGCGAATCCCGGTCCCTGCCGCAGCCCCGCCCGATGCACCGAAACCACCTCGCCATCGGCGTTGAACACGGGACTCCCTGAGGAGCCACCGGTGGTCATGCCGTCGAATTGAATCAGATCGGCGGTCACGCGCGAGAGGATGCCTGCCGTCATGGACGTGCGCACGACCGATGCACGATCGCGCGCGAACCCAGATCCGGCCGGATATCCGATCAACGCCGCCGGCTCGCCCTGGCGGGCCTTGGTGCCAGCCCAGTCAATCGCCGTCAGATGCGAGCCCTGATAGCCACGAATCTTTATGAGCGCGACGTCGCGATCGCGTGATGTCGCCACGACGTCGGCGTAGCGGCCCAGCGACTGGTCGGCCATCGTCACCCAAACCGTGTCCGGCTCCGCGTGGGTGGAGTCGGCCACGACATGCCAGTTCGTGAGCATGTAGCCGTCGGGGCTGATGACGAACCCGGTCCCATCGTAGCGATCCCCTCCCCCTCCCAACGCAACCGTGATCAGACCGACCGCCCCTTGATTCTGCTGCGCCATGCCCGCGAAGTCGGTGGCGCGGATCGCCCGCATCTTTGCATCGAGACTGGCCGCTTGGGCTTCCGTCGTGTTGACGGCGCGACGCAGGCTGTCAATGAGCCCCTGCGACGGCGCGCGACGCTCGGCTGCGGCGAGCTGATCGCGCATGCGTTGGAGATCGCGCTGCGCCTCCTCGCGCCGCGCTTCTCCCGCCGCGAGCTGCTGGCCGAGCGCGTGCTGCGCACGGTCGAGCGCCGCCTGCAGCTGCGCGGTGCGCGATTCCGCGGCCACGAGCTGAACGCGGAGCGCCTCGACTTCCCCGGCCGGTGCGGCCGCGGCGCGTGCGGCCGCCAGCTCGGTGCGGAGTCGCTCGCTTTCGGCGCGCGCCGAATCCTCCGCGGTGCGGAGCGCCTCCTTGGTGTGCTCGACCTGCTGAGAGAGCAGCCAGTACACGCCATAGACGCCGCCGCCAAGCAGCAGCACCAGCAAGACGACGAGTCCAGTCAGCCAGCGAATCTTGCGCCCGGCGTCCTTGCCGACTTCTTCCGCCATCGCCTTCAAGAACGCGGAGGGCCGCCGAGCCTTGGCGAGCGCCTCCCCGATCATGCCGATGACGGTCCTCTGGCCCAGGCCGGCCCCTGCCCGGGCTCGCGGCACAGCCTTCTGTGGCGCTGTCCCCATTCCTTCAACGAGCAGCACCGGCCCACCTTGGCCGAGCATGATCTTGTCGCCCAGCCGAACCGGCATCGCCTTACTAATGCGCTCGCCGTTCAGGTAAGTGCCGTTCTTGCTGTCGGCATCGCGCACGAGGAGCCCACCGCTTGCGCCCACCGTCAGCTCCGCGTGCACGCGCGATACGATCGTGTCGTTCGCCCCGACGGGCTGGACCTCGCATTCCCTGCCCCGTCCGAGCCGAATGCGCGTACCACGCGCCTCGAAACGTTTGCCTGTCGCGGTCGCGAGGAGCGTCACGCCATACGCGCGCACCTCGGCGGGCTTGTCGGTGGAGGGAGAGGAGCGCGGTACCTGGACTCCGGGATGCTCAGCGAGGGTAGCGTCGAGCGCGGACGTAAGGGTGGCGACTCGGTATTCCGGGCCGGATTCACCCAGTTTGATCACGTCGCCTTGCTTAACTGCGGTCGCGGAGGCGACCCGCTTGCCATTCAAATACGTGCCGTTCTTGCTGCCGAGATCGGCCAATAGCCACACGCCGTGCGTGAAGCGCAGCTCCGCGTGGCGCGCCGAGACGACCTTGGCGGCGTCGCCCTCGACCACGACGCTCGAGTCGGGATCGCGGCCCAGTCGCAACGACGGGCCGCGCGATTCCGCCGCCAACTGACCGCCGGCGCCCGTCAGTCTGAGATACGACACGAATCGAAACTACGGCTGCTCTGGACGCGCCGCGAGGTCATCAGGCATCGTACGGCGTGGACAACCTTGCACACGCCTTGGTCGGAGCGGCACTCGGCCGAGCCGTTGCCGACCGGCATGTCGGCCACGCGGGACTCATCGGGATCGTTGCGGGAAACGCGCCGGATTGGACCGAGCTCTTTATCGGCCTCCCCGGGACCCGTGCCGACTATCTGCTGCTACACCGCGGCATCACGCATTCGTTGGTGGGGGCGCTCGTCGAGACCGCGGCGCTCACGCTCCTGATCGGCGCCGGCTGGCGGCTGGTGCGTCCCGCGAATGCGCCCCCGTGGGGCTGGCTGGCGCTGTGTATCGGCGCTGCCGTGGCGAGCCATCTCTTCATGGACTGGCAGGGCTCGTACGGATGGCGACCGTTTCTGCCCTGGAATGGGACCTGGTACTACCTCGATTGGGTCGCGATCGTCGACCCCTTCTTTTGGCTGCTCCCGTTGGTTGCGCTGGCGTGGGGCGCTGAACGGCACTGGATACCGCTCGCGGCCGCGCTGGCCGTCGGCGCCACGATCACGTTCTTTCTGGCGCGCGCCGCCGATTTCGTGGCTCCCTGGGTGCTAGCCGTGTACGCCGTCGTGTATGTCGTCGCGGTGATCGGATGGGTGCGCTATTGGTTCGGGCCGGTGGCCCGGCGGCGCGCGGCGACGCTCGCCCTGTCGGTGCTGGCCGTCTACACAGGCGCACAGGGAATCGTCGCCGGGAAGCGTAAGAGCGAAATCCGCCAGGAGGCGACTCGCCGCTTTGGCGCGGCCGCCGCGTCCGCCGCGCTCACCAACGTGGGCCAGCCGTTCACGTGGGAGGCGATTTACGCGAGCGCGGACACCGTCGCCGGTGACGACTGGCGGCTGCCCCGGCATCTGCGCACGCCCGCCGTCGTGCGCGCGATGCGACAGACACCGGATGGCCGCGCGATGGCGCAATTCGCCCGTTTTCTCACGGCGGAGGTGGACACGAGCAACACGACGATTTACCTGCGAGACGCGCGCTATGCGCGCGCGGGAACGGACGGATGGGGTGTCGTGAGGGTCAAGATGGAGTGACGTCCTTGAGCGTGAGCCCCGAGCCGCGGCGGTCTTTCAGCTGACGGCGGGGGCGGAAGGAGCGGCGCTCCACCCGGCTGCGCCGTTCCGTGAGGCCCCGGCGTTCCACGAAGACGGCGCTGCGACGCAGCCGGCGCTCCGCGATCCGCCGATCCAATCCGGTGCGGCGATCGGGCCGCACGCGGCGCTCGACTCGGTGACGCAGCTCAGGCCGATCCTCCATTGCACCAATCTGCGTCCGGCGTGTGATTCGTGCCAGCCGAATGCTAAATTTCGCGCCCGTGCAGACACCAGACCGCCCACCCCGTTCGCCTGTCCCGAGTGTGACGCCCGTCACCACCGTTGCCCAGACCCCGGCCGCGGGCTTGCTCGACGACGCGCTGCGCGCGCTCGAGCCGGCGTTCCGTCTCGACAACCTCGTGGCACTCTCGTCCGAGCGCGCGCTCTATCAAGCGTGGGATCGCATGTTGAAGCGTCCCGTCGCGATCCGCATCCACCTCGCAGCCAATTCCCCGGGGCGCGCGTGGTTTCTGCGTGAGACCGAGACGCTCGCGGCGCTCGATCATCCGGCGATCCGGCACGCCTACGCCGCCAGCGAGATCGGGACGTTCGCCTACCGCACCGCCAACTGGATCGA
>DASYTD010000097.1:0-4487 GCA_036002655.1 Gemmatimonadales bacterium | reverse complement strand
TCGCGACGTATTGGAGCGCCGCTTCCCAACGCTCGTACGCGCCCTCGAGCCGGCGGGCGCGCTGTGGATCTCCTGGCCCAAGAAAGCGTCCGGAGTCCCCACCGATCTCACCGAAGACGTAATCCGCGCGATCGCGCTCGCTGGCGGCCTGGTGGACGTAAAGGTCGCGGCTGTAGACGATGTCTGGTCGGGGCTGAAACTGGTGAGGCGGCTGAGAGACCGATGACGCTTCGCCCGATAGCCAATAGCCGATAGCCGTTAGCCATAGCTTTGCACCGCAAAGTACTTGACAATACCGCATGCCTCCCGTACAGTTAGCTCCATGACTTCGCCGCGGCCCATCCACGATCGGGCGCTCGACAATCTCCAGTTCATTCGCTCCGCGATGGAGCGCGCCGGCTCGTTCACCGCGGTGCCCGGGTGGGGCATGGTCGTCGTCGGATGCACGGCGCTCGCGGCCACGTGGTTGGCGCTGCGCCAGGCCCGCGACGCGGATTGGCTGGCGGTGTGGCTGGGTGAAGCGGTGCTCAGCGTCGTGGTCGGCGGGGCGGCGATGGTCCAGAAGGCGCGCGCGGCGAACGATCCCCTGCTCTCGGGGCCTGGCCGCCGTTTCGGTCTCAGCTTTCTTCCGCCGATCGTCGTGGGCGCGTTGCTCACGATCGCGCTGCACCGGGCGGGGCTGTTTTCCCTGATGCCCGGGATGTGGCTGCTGCTCTACGGCACGGCCGTGGCGACGGCGGGAGCGTTCTCGGTGCGGGTGGTGCCGCTGATGGGCGTCTGCTTCGTGGTGCTGGGCACCGCGGCGTTGTTTGCACCGCCCCGTTTGTGGCCCTGGTTCATGGCGGCGGGATTCGGCGGCCTCAACATCGTTTTCGGCGTCGTCATCGCACGGAGGTACGGTGGCTAAGAGCAACACAGCGCGGATCGCGGGAGCCCGCGCCGATGCGGAGCGTCCGGTGAAGCGCAAGGTGCAACCCGCTCCGGCGGGCCTCGACCGGCTGATTCACGAGCGGGTGCGGCTCGCGATCGTGAGCGCCCTCGCCGTGCGCGACAGCCTCACGTTCAACGAGCTCAAGGCGCTGCTCAAGACGACGGACGGCAACCTCAGCGTGCATGCCCGGAAGCTCGAGGACGCCGATTACATCAGCTGCGACAAATCGTTCGCGGGGCGCGTCCCCAAAACGGAATACCGACTCACCGCCCTCGGCCGGCGGGCGCTCGAGCGCTACCTCGATCACATGGAAGCGCTGATTCACGCCACTCGGGCGGGAGCACGCTGACGTGGGACCTCTTTTTTTTTGCGGATTCGCTTTATGACACAAAGCACTTCGTTTCACGTCGCCATTGTCATGGACGGCAACGGCCGCTGGGCCACGCGGCGCGGATTGCCCCGCGCCGCCGGCCATCGCGCCGGCGCGGAGGCCGTGCGCCGAGTGGTCGAAGTCGCGCCGGGCTGCGGCATCACTGATCTCACCCTGTACGCGTTCTCGTCCGACAACTGGAACCGGCCAGCGGCGGAAGTCTCGACGTTGATGCGTCTGTTCGCGCGCCATCTCCGGACCGAGACCGCGGCGCTCGCGGCGCAGGGTGTGAAGCTCACGGTGATCGGGCGGCGCGACCGGCTGCCACCAGCGCTCGTCACGGCGATAACCGCGGCCGAGGAGCGAACCGCACGAGGCACACGCCTCGAGTTGCGAATCGCGGTCGACTATTCGGCGCGTGCGGCGATCAAATCTGGATCGGTTCTTCCGGACGTCGACCTTCTCATTCGCACCGGTGGCGAGCAGCGTCTGTCGGACTTCCTGCTCTGGGAATGTGCGTACGCCGAGCTGTGGTTCACCGATCGGATGTGGCCCGATTTCGGCGCATCCCACCTCGCGGCCGCGATCCACGAATTCCATTCACGGGACCGCCGCTTCGGCGGCCTGCCCACTCGGGAGGCAGTGTGAACGCTTTGACGCAACGCACCAAGCTGGGCCTCGAGATCGCCGGCGCGGGAGTCGTCGCCGGCATCACCGGCGACCTGCTGCTGCGGGCGATGCCATGGGGCCTGAACGTCACGCTCGGCACGGCCGCGCTCGTCGGCACGAGCGTGTGGCTCGTGCGTCGCCACAAGATTCAACCGGGACCCGATACCGCGTGGCTCGCGATCACGGCGCTGCTGCTCGGGACCGCGTTCCTGCGTCGCGACGCAGAGGAGCTGGCGATGCTCGACATGATGGCGATGGTGATCACCCTGGCGCTCGCGGCCGCCAGCCTCCAGGGCGAACGAATCTCGAGCTGGTATCCATTCGATTACGCGCGCGGCCTCGTGACGGGGATGTTTTCCAGCGCGGTAGGCAGCCTGCGGCTGGTTTTCAACGACATCCAATGGCGGGAGCTGCCACAGGACGAGCGGACGCGTCACGTGCGCGGCGTAGTGCTGGGCGTGCTGATCGCGGCACCGCTGCTCATCATCTTCGCCGCCCTCTTTGCCTCCGCCGATCCGGTGTTCAACAGCATCCTCTCGAACGCCTTCGCGTTCAACATGGACGCGGTGGTCCAGCACGCATTCTTCATCGCGTTTTGGGGCGCGCTGACCGCGGGGTACCTGCGCTGGGGAATGCTGGGGAAACCTGTTGGGCTCCAAAGCCCCGCCGCGAAGCCGATCGAAAGCGTGGTCCCCGTCGCGACTGCACTCGCACTGCTGAACTTCCTGTTTCTGATGTTCGTGGTGGTTCAGCTGCGATATTTCTTCGGCGGCGCGTCCATCGTACAGGAGACCAGTGGCCTCACATTCGCGCAGTACGCGCGCGAGGGCTTCTTCCAACTAGTCGTGGCCAGCGGGCTCGTGCTGCCGGTGCTCCTCGGCGCCGATCATCTCGTTGGCACCGGCACCGTGGCGCAGGTGCGCGTGTTCCGCCAGCTCGCCGGATTGCTGCTCGTATTGCTCGCGGTCATCATGGCCTCGGCGTTGCAGCGCATGCGGCTCTACGTCCAGGCGTACGGACTGACGTCCGACCGGCTCTACGCCACCGCGATCATGATCCTGCTCATCGGGGTGTTCGCCTGGTTCGCGTGGACGGTGTTGCGCGGCGTGCGTCATCGCTTCGCCTTTGGCGCTCTCATGCAGGGCTTCGCAGTGCTCGCGGGACTGCACGTGCTCAACCCCGACGCATTCATCGTGAACATGAATCTCAATCGTCCCGTCGCCGAGCGGCCGTTCGACGCATCCTATGCCGCGTCGCTCGGTGCCGATGCCGTCCCCTCGCTGATCGAGGCGCTGCCGCGCCTCACCGAGGCCGATCGCTGTACCGTCGTCGGGAAGGTCTTAGACCGCTGGAGTACACTGCAGAGCGTGGAATGGCTGAGCGTGGCTGGGCCAAACAAGACCGATTGGCGCACCTGGAACTGGAGTCGCGCGCGCGCACGCAAGCTCGTCGCCGACCGGATGGAGCAGTTAATCGCAGCATGTCCCGCCGCGGTCAAAGAGAGGCAGAACGAGACCGGGAATGGATAACGCGGTGTGCATGGCCTTAGTCGTCGGATTCGTCAGTGGCCTGTTCGGTGCTGATTCGATCGGGCTCCTGCTCGTCCGCCTCGGCAACTTCATTCGAAGGCGAGGACAGTAGATTACGAGGCGTGAGCCTCCGCATCACGCAGGTCGATGCGTTTACGAATCGGCCGTTCTCAGGGAATCCCGCGGCCGTCTGCATCTTGCCCAAGGCCGCCGACCCAGCGTGGATGCTGAACGTCGCGCGGGAGATGAATCTCGCCGAGACCGCCTTTCTCGTCCGCCGCAACGACGGCTATGACCTGCGCTGGTTCACACCGAGCGTTGAGATAGACCTCTGCGGCCATGCGACGCTGGCCAGCGCACACGTGCTGTGGGAAGAAGGACACCTCACACCGAACACGCAGGCCCGTTTTCATACCAAGAGCGGGTTGCTCACCGCCGATCGCAACGGATCGTGGATCGAGCTCGATTTTCCCGCGACCCCGGCGGCCGCCGCAGCGCCGCCGGCCGGATTGGTCGAGGCGCTGGGCGCGAAGCCCCGCTTCGTCGGCCGCAGTCGCTTCGATTATCTCGTCGAGCTGGACAGCGAAGCCACCGTTCGCCGGCTCGCTCCGGATCTCGGTGCCTTGGCGCGAGTCGAAGCACGGGGAGTGATCGTCACGAGCCGCGCCGACGGAAAGAGTCAGTACGACTTCGTCTCCCGCTTCTTCGCTCCACAGTCCGGCGTCCCAGAAGATCCCGTGACGGGCTCCGCCCACTGCGCCCTGACGCCGTATTGGAGCGCGAAACTCGGGAAGCAGGAGCTCGTCGCGTATCAGGCGTCGCCGCGGGGCGGCGTGTTGCGCGTACGTCTCGACGGCGATCGCGTGAAGCTCGGCGGCCAGGCGGTGACGGTGTTGCGCGGCGAACTGACCGCGGGCAATATGGCGTTGTGACCAGCAACGCACGCTCCGCCCGCATCGTCGGGTACCTCTGCGCCCTCGGCGCAGGC
>DASYTD010000096.1:0-3838 GCA_036002655.1 Gemmatimonadales bacterium | reverse complement strand
GCGACCAGGCCCAATACCCGCGAGCGCATGCTCCAGGCGACGCAGGACGTCCTCACTCGCGCGATCACGGGTGATGGCCAGGACAAGAATCCCGCCGCCTGGTACTACTTCGGCCGCTACTACGTCGAGAGGCAGGACGCCGCCGGTGCCGACAGCGCGTTCCGGCGGGCCCTGGCTCTGGCCCCGCAATGCGAGCAGGACATCGACATGTACCGCGAGCGACTGTGGGTCGATGTCCTCCAGGCAGGATTGCGGACCTGGCAGGAGAACAAGCTCGACTCGGCGAAAACGCTGCTCCGCCAGGCCGCGGCACTGCGGCCATCCCATCCGCGCGCGGCGCTGGCGCTGGGGCAGATCTATGCGACCGAGAACAAGGTTGACTCCGCCGCTGCGGCCTTGAGCCAGGCCGCCACGGCGGCCGGCAACGACACGGGGTTCGCGGAGCAAAAGAAGGAGGCGCTGGGCACCTTGGTGCGGCTGCATATCCGGCGCCTCCAGGGCGATTCGACGGTGCAGCGGTGGCAGCGAACCCGCTTCAGCCGCGACTCGACGCAGCGGCTCCTGGCTGCCGACTCCGCGGTATTGGCGCGCATCGAAGCCTCGTCGGCGTCGCGCCGGGCGCGCGGGGCGCGACTCGCGCCCGCCGATCAACAGTCCTTCGCCCGCGATTCGAGCACGCGCGCTCGCGCTGTGGCCGATCGCCGGGCGGCCCTCGCCGCCCGCGCGAGTGCCGTGGCGAGCGACAGCGCGGCCGCGCAGCCGGTCTACGATCCGGTCATTCAGGCGTTCCGGTCCTACCTCGAGGCGTATCCGGAGGCGACCGATGCCGTCGCCGGCCTCGCCAACTTGTACTACCAGAGCGGACGCCTGGGAGCAGCGAACGCCGCCTTCGAGGCGATCTATCCCTCCAGTCGCCGCACGGACCCCGACGTGCTCGTCGAGGCGGGGCGGGGCGCTCTGCGCGGCAATGCGTATGCCGTGGGCACTGCGCTGCTGGAGCGCGCGCTCGCCCAGCGGCCGTATGACCGGGACGCATTGGTGGACCTCAGCAATGGCTACCAGGCCCTGCGGGATTCAGCGCACCTGCTGCCCGTGGCCCAACGGCTCAAGGCGATTGATCCGCTGAACCGCACGACCTTGCGCCTGCTCGCCGCCGGCTGGGACCTGCGGGGCCGGCGCGATTCGGCCCAGAAATACCGGGACTTGGCGGACGGCGGGCTCCAAGTGGAGATCGCGGTCAGTACGTTCGATCGGGATTCCGCAGGCACCGGCTACACGCTGACAGCCGTCGCCAGCAACTCGGGTAGCACTGGGTCCGTCGTCCAACGGCTCACCTTCGAGTTCCTCGACGCGCTGGGGAACGTGCAAGTCACGCAATCGGTTGAAGTCCCTGCACTACCACCTCAAGGCAGTCGCAGCGTCGAGCTGCATGTGCCCGGAACGGCACTCGTCGCCTGGCGTTACCGTCCCTCCTAAGCGATATTAGCTGTTGAAGTTGCGGCGTTAGCTTCAGAAACTCCTTGAACCTCTAGGCGGTCAGCAGTGATTCGCGTACAGGCGGTGGCACCCGACTCGTTGGGCGCCGCCCTCGAACTCATCCCAGGAACCGAGCTGCTCGCGGTCAACGGCAAGGACCTCGAGGACTTTCTCGACTGGGAGTTCCTGACCGCGGACGAGCACTTCGTGCTGCGAGCCCGACTGCCTGCGGGGGAGGAGATCGAGTACGACGTCGAGCGCCCGGAGGGACTCCCGATGGGCGTCATGCTCGAGCCGCCTCGCATCCGGCGCTGCGCCAACCACTGCGACTTCTGCTTTGTGGACGGCAACCCGCAGGGGATGCGGCAGGCGCTGTACATCCGGGACGACGATTATCGCCTGTCGTTTCGATACGGCAACTTCGCCACGCTGACCAACCTGAAGCCGTGGGACCTCGAGCGCATCGTCGAATACCGGCTGTCGCCGTTGTACGTCTCCGTGCATGCGACCGATCCGGTGGTGCGCCGCTGGCTGCTTCGCAACCCGGAGGCTCCCGACGTTATTCCGCAGCTGCGTTGGTTTGGGGAGCGGGGAATCGCGGTTCATGCGCAGGTCGTCCTCGTTCCTGGCGTGAACGACGGCTCGCAGCTCGTGCGGACGCTGACCGACCTGTATGAGCTGGGTAGTTCGGTGCTGTCGGTGTCGGTCGTTCCGGTTGCGCTGACGGAGTTCAGCAAGCACGCGCTGGTGCGCCAGCCGACGCGCGAGGAATGCCGCGCCGCGCTCGCCGTCGTGGGCGATGTCGCAGCCCGTGCCGTCGCGGATCGAGGGATGCCGTGGTGCTATGGCGCTGACGACCTCTACCTCCAGGCGGACACGCCGTTGCCGGCGGCGGAGTGGTACGGCGATTTCGAGCAGCGCGAGAATGGAGTGGGTGCCGTCCGCTATCTCCAAACCCGGATTCAGGCCGCACACGCGGCACTGGAGGCCGAGAACTGGCGCGACAAGCGCATCGGGATCGTGACCGGTACGGCGATGGGGCCGCTGATCCCACAGATCGTGGCTGATCTCTCGCGGATCACTGGGGCGCATTACGAGATTCTGGCGCTCGAGAACACGCTGTTCGGGCCATCGGTGACCACGGCCGGCCTGCTTCCCGGCAAGGCGGTCCTCGCGGCGCTGCAGCACCGCTCCGATCTCGATCTGGCGCTGTTGCCGGCGGAGTCCGTCAACGATGACCTGTTGTTCATGGACGACGTGGAAGCGCACGATCTCGCGGCTCAGCTGCCGATGCCGGTGCGGCTCTCATACGACTTTGCGGATGCGTTGGAGGATGGAATGATGGAAAGAGGGAAAGATGGAACGATTTCACGTTCCAACGTTCCGACGTTCCATCTTTCCGAGGGGCAGGGATGAGCGGGGTCCCCACCGTCGCGATCATCGGCCGGCCCAACGTCGGCAAGTCCACGCTCTTCAACCGCATCATCGGCCGGCGGCTGGCGATTGTGGACGCGCAGCCGGGAGTCACGCGCGACCGGCATTTCGCGCCCGCGGAATGGAACGGCCGGCGGTTTTGGCTGGTGGATACGGGCGGCCTCGTGCCCGGTTCCACGGACCCGCTCAACCGCGCCATTCGGGCGCAAGTGGAGCAGGCGGTTGCCGACAGCGATGTGCTTCTCTTTGTCGTGGACTTGGAGTCGGGCATCCACCCCATGGACCTCGAGATCGCGCAGTACCTCCGCAAGGCAAAACGGCCGGTGCTGCTGGTGGTGAATAAGGCCGACAATCTGCCGGAGGAGACGCGCCAGCTCGCGTTCTACGAGCTCGGCCTGGGAGATCCGTTCCCGGTTTCCGCCGCGGTGGGGAAGAACAGCGGCGACTTGCTCGATAAGGTTGTCATCCTGCTGCCTGAGGCTCCGGCGAGCGAAGACGCGGAGGCAATTTACGTCGCCGTCGTCGGCCGCCCCAACGTCGGCAAATCGAGTCTCGTGAACCGCCTGCTCGGCCAGGACCGGCACATCGTCGCCGCCGAGCCCGGTACGACCCGCGACGCGATCGACACGCCGTTCATGTACGGCAATCGCAAGCTCGTGTTCATTGATACGGCCGGTCTGCGCAAGCGCAGCAAGGTCGAGGAGGATCTCGAGTTCTACTCCGTCCTGCGTACCTCCCGTGCCATGGAGCGCGCCGATGTCTGCCTGTTGGTCGTCGACGCCACCGATGGGATTCACGCGCAGGATCTCAAGATCGCGAATGATGCCTGGGATCGCGGTGCCGGAGTTCTCATCGCGGTGAACAAATGGGACCTCGTCGAAGAGAAGGAAACGAACACCGCGGTGGAGGGCGAGCGGGCGAACAAGGC
>DASYTD010000095.1:0-4596 GCA_036002655.1 Gemmatimonadales bacterium | reverse complement strand
GTTTTCGTCGATCTTGACGAAGATTTCGCCGTCGGCAAACCGCCGCATCGTCACCGCGCACAGCGGCTGTCCCAAATGCTGGGCCATCTCCTCGGCGAGGGGCCGGTTCGCCGTTCCGGCGAGGAGCAGTAGCTGGCTGCGTGACAACGACAGATCCCGCATCGGGCCCCGGAAAGTAGTCGCCAAACCGCGTGTCGCCAAGGCCTTACCGGCCGCTGGAACGAACCGT
The DNA here is from genome assembly GCA_036002655.1 of Gemmatimonadales bacterium. Lineage (GTDB taxonomy): Bacteria > Gemmatimonadota > Gemmatimonadetes > Gemmatimonadales > GWC2-71-9 > 20CM-2-65-7. Next base: position 4,367 of record DASYTD010000095.1, on the reverse strand, counting down.
ATGCTAAAGTCGTGGACGACCTCCAGTCCCGCCTCGCGGCTGCCCTCGGCGGTCGGTACACGCTCGAGCGCGAGATCGGCCGGGGCGGGATGTCCATCGTGTATCTCGCCCGCGATCTGCGTCACGGCCGCCGGATCGCTCTGAAAGTTCTCCGGCCCGAGCTCGCCGGTGCGCTCGGTCCCGAGCGCTTCCTCCTCGAGATCAAAGTCGCCGCGGGCCTCACCCACCCGCACATCCTGCCGCTGTTCGATTCTGGCGTTGCAGACGGGCTGTTGTTTTACACGATGCCCTACGTCGAGGGCGAGTCCCTCCGCCACCGGCTGGTGCGCGAAGGGCGATTGTCGCTTGCGGAAGCCGTGCGCATCACGTGCGACGTCGCCGACGCGCTGTCCTACGCGCATGGCCAGAACCTCGTCCATCGCGACATCAAGCCGGAAAACATTCTGCTCGAGGCGGGGCATCCGGTCGTCAGCGATTTCGGCATCGCGCGCGCCATCAGCGAGGCGGACGAGTCCCGGATGACCGGTACGGGGATCGTGGTCGGGACCGTGGACTACATGAGCCCGGAGCAGGCGAGTGGGGAAGCGATCGACGGTCGCAGCGACATCTACAGCCTGGCGTGTGTGCTGTACGAGATGCTCGTGGGACGGACTCCGCTCGCAGGAGGCGCGCGGTCGGGCGAGCGCCCATCGGTCATCGAGAAGTGCGCCGAGATCCCACTCGAGATGGAGCTCGCGGTGCAAACAGGACTCGCGACACTGCCGAGCGAGCGGTTCGCGACCGCGGGCGAGTTCGCCGACGCGCTGCGGGCTGCTTCCGCCGTCGTGTCGTTGAGCGGACGGGCGCGGCAGCGACGGCGGCGGTGGTGGGCGGTCGCCGCCGTCGCGGTGATCGCGCTCGGCACGGTGGGGGCGATGGTATTCCCCAAACTGAGGGCCAGCACTCTCGATGCATCGCTGTACGTGGTCGTCCCGTTCGGGCATCGCGGTGGAGCGGCGCCTACGCTCATCAACGGGGACCAATGCGAATTGCTGCTCTCGCAGGCATTCGGGCGCTGGACCGACGTCCGTCTGGCCGATCCACTGCAGGTGCATGATGTGCGTGCGCAGCGTGGGGACGCGGCCATGACGCTCGAGAGCGCGAAGCAGCTCGCTCGGGAGCTGGGCGCCGGCCTGCTGGTGTGGGGTGACGTCGTCGACGTCGAAGACTCAACTCAGGTCACCGCTGCTCTCTACGATCTGCGCCACGGCGGGAAGCAGCTGCGCGATTACACCGTGCGAATTCCAAAGGACGGCAAGGACCTCGCGGCGAAATTTCGCGAGCTCGCGGATTCCATTCTCCTTGGGGGGGTGAATGCCGAGCACCTTCGCCCCACCGTCGTGGGCACGGATGTGCTCGGCGCCTTTTACGCGTACGCACAAGGACGGGATGCGCTCGCGCGCTGGGATCTGCCCACGGCGGAAAAGTCATTCCTCGCCGCGCTGCAACGCGATCCGGATTATGCCCAAGCGAATCTGTGGTTGGCGCATGCCGAGATGTGGAGTGGCAAGCCATCCGCCGATTGGCAGTCGGCCACGGCGCAAGCCCTCGCGAATCCGCAAAAACTCGGATCCCGAGATCTCGCGTTGGCGCGAGCGCTCTGGTCTCTCGGCGATCGACAATCCCCCGACGCGTGCGAGCGCTATCGCCGTATCCTCGCGACCGATGCGAAAGATTTCGTTGCGTGGTTCGGGTTGGGGGAGTGTCAGCGCCGTGATGGAGTCGTCGAGCCGGACGCGGCGAGTCCCTCGGGGTGGCGGTTTCGGGCCAGCTACCGCGGTGCGGCGCATGCCTATCGCCAAGCGCTGGAATTGGTGCCGTCGTCCCACCGTGCGCTGACCGGCGTGGCGATGGATCGTTTGATGCGCCTGTTCTTCGCCGAGACGGACCTGTACCGGGCGGGCTATGCCGTGCGCCGGGACACCCTGCATTTCGCGGCATTCCCCTCCCTCGATCACGATACGCTGTCGTTCGTCCCCTGGCTGATCGCGGATTTCTTCAGCGCCAAAGGAGGGTCTCGGCCGGCGACGACGCAGGCGGCCGTCGCGCACAACAGGGAGGAGTTGCGAGGTCTGATCCTGAAATGGATCGATGCCTTTCCCGAGAGCGCGAACGCCTACGAGGCGCTTTCCCTGGTTCTCGAGACGACCGGCGAGCTGGATCCCGGGGCTGCTGTCGAGCGCTCAGCCCTCGCCGCCGTACGGCGCGCGCGTGCGCTGGCCAATGACGGCGAACAGTCGTTGCGCACTGCGGTCGCCGAGACGCGCCTGCTGTTCAAGCTCGAGCGGTTCGCGGAGGCCAAGCGGCTTGCCGATTCCACGCTGGCCGCCGCTCCGGCCGAGCCCGAGCCGCTCGCTGCGCGGCGACTCGGCGGATTGGCGCTCCTCAGCGGGCAGGTGTACCGGGCAGCGCAGCTGCTGCAGCGTGCGGCGCCGCTCGATACGCCGGTCACCTGGGACGGTGAGGAAGTGCCAGAAGCGCCGATGCCCGTCAAGCAAGCGGGACTCGAACTCATGGCGTACGCCGCGCTGGGGGCGCCGGCTGACAGCGTGCTCGCCGGCAAGAAACGCGTGGAACAGCGCGTCAGGAGCTGGGCTGGTCACATGAGCCCCGAGCGACTGCGGCTGGCGGTGCTCCACGTACCCATGGCGCTGGCATTCGAGACCATTGGCCTCAGCGACGTGCATCGGCGGGAAGCCGGGGGCGATTACCTGCTCGAGATGCAGTGGGCGATGGCGCACGGCGACACGGCGGCCGTTCGGGCAGAGCTCGCGCGTCAGGCGACTTTCCGGACCAAGGCGCGCGCCGGTGATGTCGCCATTGATGGGACGTACGGCGAGGCGGGCATCCTGCTGCAACTGCGCGACACCGTCAGGGCCACCGCCTTGCTCGATTTCTCACTGCAAGCGCTGCCGACCCTTGGCACGTCACTGCTCGAGCGCCCGGAACAGATCGGGTGCGTGATCCGAGCCATGGCACGGCGCGCCGAGCTGGGCGCCGCGGTGGGCGACAACGCCACTGCGGCTCGCTGGGCACAAGCCGTTGCAAACCTGTGGACCGAAGCCGATCCGCCCCTTGCACCCGTGCTGCGTCGGATGCGCGTCCTCGCCGGATCGGCCAAGCGGAACTGACCTGCATTCCCGGAGGAGGGACCTGCTATGAAGCAGACTGAGGGAAGCGGCGCCATCGGAAGTCGCGCCGCAGTGGTGCTAGCCGGGCTCGCATTGGTCGCTGTCCCGGCGTGCAGTCAAGTGGCACCTCCTCCAGGGGTCCGGCCTGTCGTGATGTCGCTCGCGTCCGCGACGGACGCGGCCGACAGTGTTCGCAGGGTTCTTGCCCGACTGCGTCCGGACACCGCATACGAGACACTGCCGGGCCTGAGTGACGACCAACGCTTGATGGTAGGCACCTGCCCGGGAAGCTGTAGCTACGGTCCGCGGGCGATGATTCAGCCGCATCGAGCGAGTGCCTCCTCAATGCGTATTTCGGCCGATTCTGTGGTTTTCATTGCGCGCATCATCAACGTGGACACGATGTCGTACAGGAAATTCAATCTCCACGGACGGGATACGGTGTATTGGGCAATCGGCATGCATGGGCGCCGGCTTGTGTCAATCTTCTATTCCACCGTGGCGGGGGCACGGCCCTTCTATAGCGATCTGGAGATCGAGGACCATTACCTGCTGCGTTATCGGCAGCCGACGGCGCGCTGGATCTGGAACGATCGCGACGAAGCGGCATGGGGGACCTGCGACGGCGGCCGGTGCTGCCGGAGCAGCGGGTTACCGCTGGCGCAGTAACGCCGGCCCGGCTTCGAGCGTATAACGAGTGACCTCTTTTTCGGAGTCTCTGGTATGTGTCGTGTGTGTGCCGCTGCGCTATTGTCGTTTCTAGTTGCCGCGCCCGTATTCAGCCAAACACCCGCTGGCGGCGCGCCTACGACCGGCCAACGTCGCTTTCCGCCTCCCCCTGATTATTGGATGACGATCGATTCACTGAGCCAGGCGCTCGGCTTGAACCCGTCTGAGCGCACTAAGATCACGCCCGCGTACACGGCGCTGAGCGGCGTGATGAAAGACGCGGCGGCGCGCCGCCTGGCGATTCGCCAGCAAATGCAGGCGCAGGGTGGATTCGTGCCGGGGCAGGAGCCGACGCCCGAGCAGCGCGCGCGCTTCGATAGCGTCCGAGCCGAGATGCAAGGGTTCCAGGCTGAAGCGGACCAGTGGCTGGCGGCGATCCGCAACAATCTGACGTCCGACCAGCAGGCGAAGTTCGACGCGCTCCCCAAGCCTGACGTCATGCGCCGCGGGCCCCCGCCGATGGGAGGC
>DASYTD010000094.1:0-18086 GCA_036002655.1 Gemmatimonadales bacterium | reverse complement strand
GAAATTCAGATCCTCCCGCTCGACGAGCAGGTGATCCGGCTGCTGGCGCCCGACACGTACCGCTCGCTCACGCAGCTGGTGCAGAGCCGCGCGAATGACATCGCGGACGCGGCTTCGCGCGGCGGAACGGAGCACCCGACGCTCGTGATGGTGACGTTTCTGGGCGTCGTATCCGAAGCGCGATTCAATCCGGAAGACTTGAACCTGACCAGCCGGGGCCGGCTGTTTCGTCCGATCGGGATTGTGCCGCTCTCACCGACGTGGAGCTCGTTCCAGCTCGACGCGCGGCAGCAGGCGGCGGCGATCTACTTGTTCGAACCGGGCATCAGTGTCCGCGAACAGCTGACGGTCAGCTATCAGGGACTCGCGAGTGAAGGCTGGACGCGGTCCATCCGGCTGCTCGATCAAGAGCGCGCGCGCGTCAAGGCGCGCGCGCAGTCGGCACCACCACCCGCTTCTCGAGATCCGTAGTCCAGCGTATCCCCGCCGAATCCGCGCACACGACACTCAATCGTTGAGTCGCCGCGAGCGCGCTGTCGCATCCGAGCAGGAAGAAAGCAGCGGACCAAGCGTTGGCAGTGAGGCCATCGGGCGCGAGCACGGTGACCGAGCGGGCGCGCCCGTGGGTCTCCGGGGACTCCGACTTCGTCCGCACCGATCCGCCGCGCAGCTCGATGTGCGCCACTGTGCGCAGGGAATTGTCGGGATCGGGGATGCCGACGGAGCGGCTCGTGGACCGCGCGGCCGGCCCGATCCATAGATATTGGCCGCCGACGTCGAGCAGCGCGCTGTCCGCGATTCCCGCGAGCGCCAGCGCCGCGCGATCGAGCGCGTAACCGGCCGCGAGACTCTCGACGACGAGCACGATACCGGTGCGGTGACGAATGTCGGCGCGGAGCGAATCGAGCGCGGCGATTCGCACGCGCCGTTGGAGCAGCGAATCGATGCGATCGACGGAGTCGCGCGCCGCTTCCAGCGCGCGCGCCAGGCGGGCGCTGTCCACTCCCCACGCCGCCGCGGACATCATCGTGCCCATGACCGGCCAGGCGCGGGACACCGCCGGTCGCGGCTCGGCAGCGCAGCCCGTGAGGACCAGGCCGAGCGCCAACGCGTGCGAAAAGTGAGGCTCTAGATTGATTCTCAAGAACGATCGTTGAATATAGATGTCCATGGATCTGCTCCGACAACACCCGCTGCTGTTCGGCACTCTCGCCCTGGTCGTGCTCGGGGTCGCGGGCGTGTTGTGGCGTTTGCGGCAGCGGCTCGTGCGCTCCGAGCAGGAGCGGCGCAAGGCGGCGGAGGAGCTGAACCGCCGTCTCTCGGAGCTGTTCTCGCTGCAAGAGCTGTCGTATGTGTTGTCGGACTCGCTCGAGCTGGACCACATTGTCGAGCAAGTCGTGCGGTACGCCGTGCGCTTTCTCGACGCGCAGGGCGCCTTGCTCGCCCTGATGGGCGAGGCGCCCACCGATCCACTACACGTCGTGGCGGCCGAAGGCACCCTGGCGTCGCTGCGGGGACAGAAGATCCCGGTAGACGATTCCGGCCTGCTCGCGCGGTCCGCGGGCCACGAGCACCTCGAGCTGATTCGCAACTCCGGGCCTGAGCCCGCCGCGATCGTGAAGGGGGTCCAGGCCGCCGCCGCGGCCGCGGTGCCGTTGCGGTCGCACGGCACCGTCATCGGCACGCTCATCATCACCGATCCGCGCGAGGGCGTCTTCGTGCCGGCGGACATCCGCCTGCTCTCCACCCTGGCGACGCATGCGGCGGTCGTCATCGCCAACGCCCGTTTCTTCGAGATGGTGCGCCGCGCCAAGGAGCAATGGGAGACGGCCTTCGACGCGCTGAGCGAGGGGATCGCCGTGGTGGACGACGAGGGGCGGGTGCGGCGCGCCAATCGCGCGCTGGCGAGCCTGCTCGGCGTGCCGCTCCCCAACGTGATCGGCGCCCCGCTCGGCGAAGCGCTGCTCGGCAAGCCCAACGCGCTGGTGGAGCTGCTGGCCGCGACGCGACGCGGCGACCGCCCTGCCCCGCTCGTCGCGCGTTCCGAGCGCCCGCGGCGCGCCGTGCGCGTGAACGCCGCCCGCATCCCCGGCGCCACCACCGAACAGAGCATCGTCGTCATGGTCGAAGACGTCACGGAGCAGCAGGCGCTGGAAACGCAGCTCGTGCAGAGCGAGAAGCTCGCGGCCGTCGGCCAGCTGGTCTCGGGCGTCGCCCACGAGCTGAACAATCCGCTCACGTCGATCGCGGGCTTGTCGGAGTTCCTGCTGGAGCAGAAAGAGCTCGGCAAGAAAGACCGCGGGCATCTGCAGGTGATTCAGGAGCAGGCGGAACGGGCCGGGCGCATCGTGCGCAACCTGCTCACGTTCGCCCGCAAGGGGGCGGCGGAGCGGATTCCCGTGGACCTGAACGACGTGATTCGCCGGACGCTCTCGCTCACGGCGTACGACCTGAAGCTCAAGGACATCAGCGTCGAACGCGAGCTGAGTGGGGCGCTACCCGCGGTCCTGGGCGATCGCCACGGGTTGCAGCAGGTGGTGCTCAACCTGATCACCAACGCCGCGCACGCGGTGGCGGAGAATCCGCGCGAGCGCCCCCGCGAGATTACCGTCTCGACGTGGTTCGACGGACAGGTGCATCTCCGGGTCGCGGACACGGGGCCCGGCATTCCCGACGATCTGGTGCAGAGCGTATTCACGCCGTTCTTCACCACCAAGGAGCCCGGGAAGGGCACGGGCCTCGGCTTGTCCATCACGTACTCGATCGTCGAGAGCCACGGCGGCCAAATCACCGTCGAGCCGCGCAACCCGCGCGACGGCAGCGGGGGGGGCGCGGCATTCCGCGTGGATCTCCCTCGCGCGCCCGCGGATGCCGAGCGGCCGAGGAATACGCCCATGCCTGCGCAGCCGGCCGGGAATGCGCCACCGTCGGTCAAGCGCACGATTCTGCTCATGGACGGCGACCCCGCGGTGCAGCGCACGATCAAGGCACTGTTCGCGCGCGACGGTCACGAGGTCGAGGTCGCGGGCGATCCACAGCACGCGCTCGACCTCGCGCAGCGCGGCGGCTTTGATCTCGTGATCACGGACGCGCGCGCGATGGCGCCCGGGAAGCGGGGGACGCTGCTGGCGGAAGAATTGGTTGCGCGCTTGCCGGCGCTGCGGGATCGGATCATCGTCGCGACCGGCGACGTGCGTCCGTCGACTGAGGAGACGCTCGCGCGTCTCGGCGTGCGTTACGTGCGCAAGCCTTTCAACCTGCGCGATCTCCGCGTGGAGGCGGCGCGCTTGTGGGAGGCCACGGCGCTGTCGTAGGCTTCCGACGGCCAACCGTACGTCGAGAGGTTGACGCCCCCGCCGCCCCCAGGCGCGAACCGCACACCTTCACGCAGCAACAGCGCGCGCTGCAACACGGCGCTGTGATCGTGCCCGGAAAGTGAAATCCGGCCCGCCGCGTTGATCACGCGCCACCACGGTACATCGTTGTCTTCGGGAAGTGCGGAGAGCGCCCAGCCGACCGTGCGCGCGGCACCGGGCCGTCCGGCCAGCCGCGCGACGATGCCGTACGTGGCCACTCGTCCCTTGGGGATGTGACGGACCACGCGGTAGATCCGATGATAGAATGGATTCACAAGGGAGCCCGCTACTAGCTTACTCGCAGTACATCTTCCAGCAAGCCCGCGTTCCCACCCCCCACTATTGACAAAATGTCATCCAGTGCTCTGCGCTCCCGCGGCCAGGCAAAGCGCCGAGCCGCGTCCGCAACGCGCAACCACTCGGCGCGGTCGTGCTCCGCGGAGAGTTGGACCGTCGCACTGGGCGCGACGAACGCGGCGAACACCGGAATGAGTGCCAGCTCGTCGGTGCGATGCTGATAAAACGCTTCCGTGCGACTGAGATTGTAGAGTTTTTGCGGCACCAGGCCCGTTTCTTCGCGCAGCTCGCGCAGCGATGCCTGCACCGGGGTCTCTCCGGACTCGATCGTGCCGTGGATCGTCTCCCACGATCCCGGATTGCGGCCGTGCGGACCGCGGCGCAGCGCGAGGACCTCCAGCTGGTCGCCGGCGCCACGCAGCGCGTAGGTGTCCACGAAACTGACGCGGACGCCGGTCACGATCGGTGGGTTAGCGGCGTCGGCCGAGGACTGCTTCGAGGCGCGCGGAGAGCGCGCGGGCGCGGAATGGCTTGGTGAGAAAATCGTCGGCGCCGAGCTCGAAGACACGAACCTCGTTGTCTTCGTCGCCCTTCGCCGTCAACACGATCACGGGAATGTTCGCGGTCGCGGGCCGCGACCGCAGATGCGACAACACGCCGTAGCCGTCGAGGCCCGGCAGATTCAGGTCGAGCACGATGATGTCGGGACCGACGCGATCCACCTGATCGAGCGCCTGCACGCCGTCGCGCGCTTCGGTGACGACGTAGCCGTCACGCTCCAGCAGATCCTTCATCACTTTGCGCAGGCTGTCTTCATCGTCCACCAACAACACTTTGGACGCGGGTTGTCCATGCGCCCCGGAGCGCCGCGCCGGAGGAGCATGCTCCTCGAGAAGATCGAAATGCGTGGATACGGGAGCCGGCGGCTCGGGCGGAGCCGTCAGCGACCCCGGCATGGGCGTGAATCGGAGCGCCTCCGCGCTGCCCGAGACCCGCTTGCCACCTGTCGCCCGCGGTTTCTCCTCCGGCGCCGCGCCCTCGTCTTCGGCCGGAATGTCCACCACGCGCGTGAGCTCTTCAATCGTGGATTCTCCGCGCGTCACGTGCGCGAGGCCGCTGTCCCACAACGACTTCATGCCGCCCCGCCTGGCCGCCTCCGCGATCCGGTCTGCCGCTTCGCCCGCCGCGATGCGCCGCTCCAGCTCGGCGGTCATCGTGAGGATCTCGAGAATCGAGAACCGGCCGCGGTAGCCGGTCATCGCGCAGTCGGGGCACCCCGCCGCGCGATAGAGCGGTGTCCCCGATGGAATCCAGCGCCGCAGCCGCTCGGGCGGCGCTTCCATCCAGACTTCCTTGCAGGTCGTGCACAGCTTGCGCATGAGGCGCTGCGCGACGACGCCACGCAGCGAGGCCGCGATCTTGTAGGCCTCGACGCCGATATCCACCAGCCGCGTGACGGCGTTGGCCGCGTCGTTCGTGTGCAGCGTGGAGAGCACCAGGTGGCCGGTGAGCGATGCCTGCACGGCGATCTGCGCCGTTTCCTTGTCACGGATCTCGCCGACCAGCACGACGTTGGGGTCCTGACGGAGAATGGACCGCAGTGCGGCGGCAAAGGTGAGGCCCGCTTTTTCCTGCACCTGCACCTGCACAATCCCCTGCATCCGGTATTCCACGGGATCTTCGACCGTGACGATGTTGACGCCTTCGCTCTTGATCTGATTGATCGCCGAATACAGCGTCGTCGTCTTCCCCGAGCCTGTCGGCCCCGTCACGAGAAGGATGCCTTCGTGGTTTTCGAGCAGCCGCTTAATCGCCTCCGCTTCGCCGGGATTGAGGCCGAGCGAGTCCAACGATTTGACCGTGGCGCGGGAGTCCAGGATGCGGATCACGACTTTTTCGCCGAGCTGGGCGGGCAGCGTGGACACGCGCAGGTCGATCGGCTGTCCGTTGACCGCCACCCGCGCGCGGCCGTCCTGCGGCCGCAGGCGATCGGCGATGTCGAGCGACGACATGATCTTGATTCGGGAAATCAGCGGCAATCCGGCCTGGCGTGGGATCTTCATGACCTGGCGCAGCACACCGTCGATCCGGTAGCGGACCGCCACGCCGCCTTCTTCGGGCTCCACGTGGATGTCGCTCGCGCGCGAGAGAATGCCTTCCGAAATGATCATGTCCACGAGGCGTACGACCGGCTTTTGGCTGGCGTCCGCCTCGGAGATGTTCAATTCCTCGGGCGCGTCGTTGAGCTGCACCAGATCGGCAGACCCCTCCATGCCCTCCAGCAGCTTATTGAGCTGTTTGTCGGGCTTATACATCTCGTCCAGCTTCTCGCTGATCTTGGAGGGCGCGAGCAGGAACAGCCGGATCTCGCGCGCCGTCGCGAACGCCAGCGCCTTTTCGGCGTCGAGATCAAACGGGTTCGCGGTGCCGAGCTCGAGGTAGGAATCGGTCAGGCGGATCGGCAGCACGCGGTAGCGGCGGGCGAGCTGTTCGGGCACGCCGTCGCGCACCGCGGGATCGATCTTGGAGGCGTCGGCGACCTTCAGGCGGAAGCGGTGCGACAGCTTGTCGATGATCTCCGTGTCGGTCGCGATCTTCTCAGCGACGACACATTCCCATAACGTGCGGCCGGACTCCGACTTCTCCCGGAGCTGCTGTAGCAGCTCGGGAGTGATCAGGCCCTCGAGGGACTGGGCCAGCCATTCGTCTGGAAAAGCGGTTACCGCCATGAAGCTGCCTCCAAGCTATTCTAGCGGGCGTTCCAGTCCAGTATCGCGCGTCACAGGATGTCCCAAAAATCGCGCGTCACGTCGAATGCCACGTGCGCCCGCCGCGTTTGCAGGCCGTACCCCGCTTCCAGCCGGAACAGACCCAACCATTCGGCCCCCAGCCCCACCGTCACGCGCGCACCGGGCGTCGCCCGCCACGGTGTGAGTGGAACGGGCTCCGCCGTCCAGCCTACAGCGGTATAGGGCGCGAGCGTGATCGTTCCCGGTGTGCGCGCCGGTCCGGCGCTCATCCGGATGAACGGCACCGGAGTGCGCCACTCGAGGTGCACCAGCGCCGCCCTCCGTCCGCCCCACTCCCGGAATGCGTCGCCGAGCAGCGTGCCACGGCCGCCCATGACGAACGCCCGCTGCGCGGGCAGGTCTTTTGTCCCCAGACCGAATTGCACTCGCGTCAACAACCGGCTGCGTCCGAGCGGCACGAGGAGATGCGCCGCGCCACTCAGCCGTGCAAAGTGCTCCGCGACTTCCAGCGTCGCTTCTCCCGCAATGTCGCGTCGCACCGCGAAACCTTCGCTGCGGCGCCGGATGGTCAACGTGCCAATCGTATAGTAACCGTCGCGCACGGCGGGATTGGGGCGATAGCGTCCGGTCGCCGGATTCGCCCGGACGCCGAGCGAGGCGACACGCTCGCGGGTCGCTGCGACACGCCACTCACCCCGGGCGCCAATCCCGAAACGTGCGCCGAGGCGCACGCCGGTGGCGCGATAGTAGTCTCCGTAGTCGTCGCCGAATTCCTGTGCGGCGATCGAGTTCAGCAGCGGTGCGATGACGGGCGCGTCCGCGATGTCGCGCACTTGGGCGTAGGCGGCAAGCTCGAAGCCGTCGGCAGATGTGAGGGCGACGATGCCCTTTCCACTGCCGTCGGCAAAGCCGTAGCTGCCGAGCGTCCGGATCTCGAAACCATCGCCCGGCGTACGCCACACGAATCCCGCGCCGACGGCGAGACCTTCCACGCGGTTCGCGTGGATCAGGTCGCTGAGTGCGCGCGCGCCGAGTCGCTGACGCTTCAGCCCCGTGAGCGCGCGCCGGCCGGCGATGCGGCTGACTTCGGCGCGTACCCGTTGGAGATCGTTTTGGCGAACCGGCTCGGCGATGTCCTGAATGGCGGTGCTGAGTGGGCCCGGCCACGGGAACGAATCGCGCTCGGCCTTGGGCACCATCGTGATCTCCTCGCCCCGGAACCAGCCCGCGTCGAGGCCGACGTTGAACACGTACCCGTCGATCTCCCAGCGCCCCCGGATGATGCCGCGCGCCGGAATATCCAGCCATGTCGCGCGGCGGCGAATCTCGACCTCCTGGCGGTACGGCAGCCAGAACCGGCCCTCCCAGAGCGCGTTGTCGAGCACGATGCTGACGTCTTCCAACTGCGGATCGAGGTAGGCTTTGGGGGTGAAGTTGAACGCCATGCGCACGAGCTCGGCGGACTCGACATCCACGAACAGGGTGCCGACGATCGCCCCTGCGGCAAAGCTCTTCGGCCGCACGCGCAGCGCCACGACCCGAACCGCGCGCTGCGGGAGCAGAATCGTCGTGGTGTCGCCCAACGCGAAGTCGTACAGGTCGGTCCCGCCGGGCGCGAGCGGGTGCGGCACGTCGCGCACCTCGTCCCCTTCGCCGAGGCGAATGGCGCGGCCGAAATTATTCTGGACGATGCCGAGGTGATCGCGGTGGTAGTTGATGTCGGTCGGCAGCTCCGTGCGATCGCGCCAGCCGATGATGCGCTGCTTGCTGAGCTGCGGCGCCTTCCAGTACACTTCCAGCTCCAGCTGGTCGGCTTTCACCAGTCGCGGCGGCTCGGTGAGCCCTTCCCCGAACTGCCCAAGGAAAAAGAGAAACCCGTGAGCTCGAGCCTTGTAGTCGCGCAGCGTGGTATCCACCGCGGCTCGTGTGCGGCGCTCGATCGCGCGCCCCGCCAGCGCCAGGGCGGAATCGCTATTCCAGTCCTGGGCAGACGCGGGGGCAGGGGCGGGGAGAACCAGCAGCAGGAGCGCAACGGACCAGCGCATCGGCGCGAAATCTAGATGATAGACCCACGCGACGCATTCCTGGAGCGGGCCAAGCGCAGCGGGGGCGGGATCGTTCCCGTGATGCGCGAGGTCGTCACCGATGCCGACACGCCGGTGGCGGCCTTCACAAAGATCGCGCGGCCGCCGTTCGCGTTTCTCCTGGAGTCACTCGTGGGTGGCGAGCGCTGGGCGCGGTACACATTCCTCGGTACCGAGCCGCGCGAGGCGTGGCGCTATCTCGGGACCCGGGTCGAGCGGTGGACACCGACTGCCGGCTGGGAACCGGCCGGCGAAACGCGGGATCCGATTGCGCATATCGCCGATCGGATGCGCGCGCTTCCGACAATCGCGCTGCCCGGATTGCCCCGCTTCACCGGCGGGGCGGTCGGATACCTTGGCTACGACTTGGTCCGCAGCATCGAGCGGCTGCCCCAAGGCCCGCCCGATACGCTGAACGTTCCCGACGCGATCGTGATGATCGCCGATTCGCTCGTGATTCTCGACAATGTCTTTGGACGGGCGATCGTCGTGGCGAACGTCGAGGTGCCGCAAAAGGCCTCACCGGCGCAGCGGTTGCGGCTCTATGACAGTGCGCAGGAGCGGCTCGACGCACTGATCGGCCGGCTCGGCGCGACGCATCAATTGGCGCCGCTGTCGCTCGAGGGCGACGGCCGAGCGTTGCGTCCCGAATCTCAATACCCTCGCGCCGCCTTCGAGCGAGACGTCGAAAAGATCCGCGACTACATCGCCGCCGGCGACGCGTTTCAAGCCGTGCTGTCCCGCCGGCAGGTGGTCCCCGGCGTCACAGACCCGCTGCGCCTGTATCGCTACCTGCGCGCCCTCAATCCCGCACCCTACCTCTTCTATCTGGCGCTCGACGACCTGACGTTCGTCGGCAGCTCACCGGAGGTACTGGTCCGTGTGGAGGGCGACGAGGTCACCGTTCGGCCGATCGCAGGCACGCGTCCGCGCGGCGCGACTCCCGAAGAGGACGAGGCGCTCGCGACGTCACTGCGCGGCGATGCCAAGGAGCTGGCCGAGCATCGCATGCTCGTGGATCTGGGACGCAATGACATCGGCCGAGTGGCGCGGTTTGGCACGGTGCGTGTGACCGAGTCGTTGCAGATCGAGCGCTATTCACACGTGCAGCATCTCGTCAGTGAGGTACGCGCTCAATTGAGCCCCGGTCACGACGCGCTCGACGCATTCCGCGCGTGCTTCCCCGCCGGCACGGTGAGCGGCGCTCCCAAGGTGCGCGCAATGGAAATCATCGACGAGCTGGAGCCGGAGCGCCGCGGTCCTTATGCCGGTGCCGTCGGATATGTCGGCTGGGGCGCGGCGAGCCTGGATACGTGCATCGCCATTCGTGCGGCGCTCGTGCTCAAGGATCGTGTCATCGTCCAGGCCGGTGCGGGGATCGTCGCCGACTCCGAGCCGGCGCACGAATTCGCGGAGACCGAAGCCAAAGCGCAGGCCGTGCTGCGGGCGCTCGCGCTCGCCAAAGCAGGCGATTAGTTTCGGGCCTGTGTTCAAGCTGATGAGCACCTCCGGCGAGCAGTCGATCGATCTCCAGCTCGGGCGCAAACTCGTGGTGGGGCGGGCGGTCACGAGCGACGTGCCCATCTACGATCCCACCATTTCACGCCGCCACGCCGAGATCGTCCTTACCGAGAGCGGCGTCCGCGTCACCGATCTTGGCTCATCGAACGGCACGTTCCTCAATGGGGCCAAGGTGACCGAGGCCGAAGCCGGCGCAAACGACGTGGTGACGTTTGGAAAAGTGGCGTTTCGCGTCAAAGAGGTAACGGTGCCGGTGGCGCGACCCCAGGTGGTGCCGCCGCCCGCCGACTTCCCGAAGCCGGGCACAGGAAAGGGCGGCGTGGCGGGAGGGACGATCGTGCGCCAGCTGCCGGTGAGCGCCTCGGGCGGCGTGCCGGCGATCGTCATGGATCAGCCGCAGAGCGGTTCGTCGCACCTCAAGGTCCACGCGGAGAATCAGGAAGAGCGGCGCGAGAAGAAACTGTCGTTGCTGCTCGAGGTCTCCAAGGAGCTGTCGAAGCAGCAGGAGTTGGACCGGCTGCTCGACAAGGTGGTGGACTTCACGTTCCAGATCATGAACGTGGACCGCGTCTCGATTCTGCTGCTCGACGGGAAGTCCGACGAGCTGGTGCCACGCATCTCCAAGAGCCGCACCGGTGACGCCAGCGCCGCGAAGCACGTCCCCCAATCCATTGCCCGCAAAGCCGTGGAAGAGCGCGTCGCGATCCTGTCGGACAACGCCGCGGCGGACGAGCGCTTCAAGGGCAAGTCGATTCTCATCCAGAGCGTGCGCAGCGCGATGTGCACGCCGCTCATGGGTTCGGATCAGAAAGTCCTCGGCATTCTCTACGTCGACAATCTGACCGCGACGCACTCGTTTGCTGATGAAGATCTCGAGTTCCTGATCGCGTTCGGCGGCCTCACCGCGGTCGCCATCGAAAATTCGCAGCTCTCCGACCGGTTGCGCCGCGAAGCCGTGGTGGTGTCGAATTTTCAGCGCTATTTCGCGCCCAACCTCGCGTCGCAGATCGCGCAGCAGGAGGGGGAGGTGGCGCTGGGGGGAACCAAGCGCCCGGTGGTTGTGTTCTTTTCCGACATTCGCGGCTTCACGCCGATGTCGGAGACGATGAACCCGGACGAGATCGCCGGACTGTTGACGGAGTATTTCACGGAGATGGTGGACATCGTGTTCGAGCATTCGGGGACGCTCGACAAATTCATGGGCGATGCGATCATGGCCTTGTGGGGCGCCCCGATCGCTCACGAGGACGACCCCGATCGGGCGATGCAATGCGCGCTCGATCAGATCGATACGCTCGAGAAGATGAACGCCAAGTGGAACGAGTCGGGCCGCAAACCCTTGGCGATCGGGATCGGCATCAACTTCGGCGAGGTCTTTGCCGGCAACATCGGATCCAATCGGCGACTCGAATACACCGTGATCGGCGATGCCGTGAACACGGCCAGCCGCCTCTGCTCGTCGGCGGGACTGAACGAGATCCTGATCTCCGAGCCGTTCTACCAGGCGCTCAAGAAGCCCCCCAAGGTCGAGGCGCTCGAGCCGATTCAAGTGAAAGGAAAAGCGATGAAGGTGCCGGTCTACCGCGTAAAGCGGTAAGGTCTCCCGAATTTGGCCAACAGGTCCAGCGCCAACCGCAGCGGCAATCCCATCACTCCGAAGAAGTCTCCCTCGACGCGCTCGATGAGCGGCGCGCCGAGTCCCTGAATCGCGTAGGCGCCGGCTTTGTCGAGCGGCTCGCCGGTCGCCACGTACGCTTCGAGGGTTTTCCGATCGTTGGGTCGGAAAGTCACCCGTGAGACGTCGAGCGCCTGCTCGAGCCTGCCGTCCTCCGCGACGGCGACCGCGGTGAGCACCTCATGGGTCTTGCCCTGGAGCTGCTGCAGCATCTCGACGGCATGTGCCGGGGAGGTCGGCTTCTCGAAGATCTTGCCCGCCAGCACGACCGTTGTATCCGCTGCCAGGATGACGTCCCCGGGCGCGCGCGGCAGGACCGCCTGCGCTTTGGCCCGCGACAATCTGGTGACGTAGGCGTCGGGCGTTTCGCCCGACAGCACGTGCTCGTCCACGTCGGGGGCGATGACGCGAAACGGAATGCGCAACATTTCGAGGAGCTGCTTGCGGCGGGGCGAGCCCGATGCGAGGACGATCGGTTTCACTTCTCTAAAATCAACGTCACCGGCCCGTCATTGACTAGCTCAACCTCCATCATCGCGCCGAACTCGCCGGTCTCGACAGGAATCCTCCCGCCGGATTTCTCGCGCAGCAGCGCCACGAAGCGCTCATAAAGAGGAATGGCGATGTTCGGCGGGGCCGCATCGATGAAGCTGGGCCGCCGCCCTTTACTGACATCGCCGTAGAGCGTGAATTGCGATACCACCAGGATACCGCCGCCCACCTCGGCGAGATCGCGATTCATCTTACCTTCACCGTCACCGAACACGCGCAACCCGAGGATCTTCTCGGCCATCCACTCCAGGGACGCGTCGGTGTCGGTCGGGGCGAAGCCCGCGAGCACGACAAAGCCGGGCCCGATACTTCCGGTGACCCGGCTTGCGACTCGAACTGCGGCGCGGGAAACGCGCTGTAAGACCACGCGCATCAGCCCGTCGGCCCGTCAGCCCGTCGGCCCGTCATTCGACGGTAACCGACTTAGCCAGATTCCGCGGCTGGTCGACGTTACAGCCCCTGCGGACCGCGATATAGTACGCCAGCAGCTGCAGCGGCAACACACTCAACACCGGCGTCAGCAAGTCGAGCGTCTCGGGAATCTCAATCCGATGATCAGCGAGCTTGGCGAGCGCGGTGTCCCCTTCGGTGACGATCGCGATCACGCGGCCGCCGCGCGCTTTCACTTCCTCGACGTTGCTCACGACCTTCTGGTGGACCGCATCCTTCGGCGCGATAAAGATCACCGGCATCAGGTCGTCGATCAGAGCGATCGGCCCGTGCTTCATCTCCGCCGCGGGATAGCCCTCGGCGTGGATGTACGAGATTTCCTTGAGCTTGAGCGCGCCTTCGAGGGCAACCGGGAAATTGTAGCCGCGTCCCAGGTACAGCACGTTGGACGCGCGCACCAGACGGTCGGCGAGTTGCTCGATTGCCGGCGCCTTGGTCAGCACACGACTCACGAGCTCCGGCAGCTTGGCGAGCGCCCGCACCACTTCCCGCCCCTGGAGAATCGACAGCGCGCGCAGGCGCCCCATTTTCAGCGTGAGCAACGCCAGCGCGATGATCTGGCTCGTAAACGCTTTGGTGCTGGCCACGCCAATCTCAGGGCCGGCGTGGAGATAAATCCCGCCGTCCACTTCGCGGGCGATCGTGCTGCCCACCACGTTGATGAGCCCGAGCGTCCGGGCGCCGCGTCGCTTTGCTTCGCGCAGCGCCGCCAGCGTGTCCGCCGTCTCACCGGACTGCGAGATCCCGATGACGAGCGTCCGTTCGTCCACGATCGGGTTGCGGTAGCGGAATTCCGATGCGTACTCCACCTCGGTGGGGATACGCGCCAGCTCCTCCATCATGTATTCGCCGATCAGCGCCGCATGCCACGAGGTGCCGCACGCCGTGATGACGATGCGCTGCACCTTGAGCAGCTCGTCGTCGCTGATGTTCAAGCCGCCGAAGCGCACCGTGCCGTCTTCCTCGAGCAAACGGCCGCGCAGCGTGTTCCGGACGCTCTCCGGCTGCTCCATGATCTCCTTGAGCATGAAGTGCGCATAGCCGCCGCGTTCGATCGTCGCGAGGTCCCACTCCACCTGCGTGACCGCTTTCTCTTTTTCCGCCGAGCCCAAGTCCATGATGCGGTAATCGGTGGGCTTCACCTCGGCAATTTCGCCGTCGTCCAGATAGACCACCGAGCGCGTGTGTGCCAGCACAGCCGACGCGTCCGAGGCGACGAAGTTCTCGCCGTTGCCGATGGCGACCAGAAGCGGCGATCCGCGTCGCGCGGCGACGATCGTGTCGGGCTCGCGGCTCGAGATGACCGCGATGCCGTACGCGCCTTCGACCTGGCGCAGGGCTTCCGCGGTCGCCTCCACCAGCGGCGTCCCTTTCGTGTGCGTCTCCTCGATGAGGTGCGACAGCACTTCGGTATCGGTCTCGGAGCGGAACACGTGTCCGCGCTTGGTCAGCGCCTGGCGCAGCGCGCTGGCGTTCTCGATGATCCCGTTGTGCACCAGGGCGAGCGTCCCGCCGCAATCGGCATGCGGGTGAGCATTGACGGTGTTGGGCGCGCCGTGCGTCGCCCAGCGCGTGTGCGCGATCGCGGTCGTCCCCTCCGGGAGATTCGTGCCGAGCTGGCGCTCCAACACGGCGATCTTGCCGGGCGCGCGAAAAATCTCGAGGCCCCCGTTGACGACCGCCAGGCCGGCGGAGTCATAGCCGCGATACTCGAGCCGCTTCAAGCCCTCGAGCACGACGGGCGCCGCCGCCCGTTTACCGGTATATCCTACGATGCCGCACATAACCGCCGCCCTTCGTCAATCAAACGTTCTGCGTCCGCGCGCGACGGCGCTTCCGCAATGAGTCGAATGATCGGCTCGGTCCCCGATGGCCGCACATGCAGCCACCGATCCGGCCATGAGAGCCGGAGTCCATCCTGCGTGTCGGCCGTTGCTTCCGGGAACCGGGAACGCAGCGCCGGATAGACGCCCGCCATCAACCGTTCCACGTTCCGCGTGCCGCGTTCCAACTTTGTTTTCACGATCGTGTAACGCGGCGCCCGCGCGACGAGTTCGCTCACCGTTGCTCCCCCCCGTTCGCGCGCGAGCAGCGACAGGACCAGCGCCGCTGCCACGGGGGCGTCGCGTCCGACGTGCAGAGCGGGATAGATCACTCCCCCGTTCCCTTCCCCTCCGATCACCGCCTTCAGCTCGATCATCTTGCGCGCAACGTTTACCTCACCGACCGCGGCCCGAACGACCGTGGTACCGCAATCCCGGGCTGCATCTTCCACCACGAGTGACGTGGAGAGATTGCAGACGACAACACGTTTCCCGTTTCCCGTTGCACGTTTCCCGAGTACCGCCCTGACGGCAAACGCGAGTGTGTAATCCTCTCCGATCGCCCGACCCGTTTCGTCTACGATCGCGAGCCGGTCTACGTCCGGATCGACCGCGATGCCGATGTCGGCCTTCTTGCGTCGCACCAGCGCGCCGAGCGCCTTCAAGTTCTCGGGCACGGGTTCCGGAGGTCGCGGAAACAGTCCGTCCGTCTCCAGATTGATCGCCGCCACGCGGCACCCCAGCCGCTCGAGCAGCTCCGGCATCACCGCACCGCCGGCGCCGCGCACCGTATCCAGCGCCACGCGAAACCGCCGGCGCTTGATCCCCCTGACGTCAACTCCCCGCAGCGCGAGCACGGCGGCGAGATGGCGGGATATCGCGTCCGAATCCGCCTCCATACCGCCGATCGCATTGTAATTGGCTCGTTGCAGGGAATTCCCCCCCCCCGCTGCCAGTTCGCGTACCCGCGTGCCCGCTACACTATCAAGAAAGATGCCATCGGGGCCGATGAACTTGAGCGCATTCCACTCGATGGGATTATGGCTCGCGGTCAGGACGATTCCACCCGCTGCACGATGATGCTCCACGGCGAGCTGCACTGTAGGCGTGGGGACTAATCCGACGTCGATGATATGGCATCCCACGGACATGAGGCCCGCGGCCGCCGCGCGCGCGAACATCGGACCGGACGTTCGGGCATCGCGCCCCAACACAATACGGACCCGTTTTCGGGCCGTCCGGCCGTCCGACCGTCCGGCCGTCCAAGTTCCGAACGCCGCGGCCCAGCGGGCCACAACCTCGGGGGTGAGATCGGTGCCGACGAGACCTCGGACCCCCGACACGCTCACCATCAGGGTGTCGGACATGGACGCTCAATTTAATGTGAGATTCAGGCTCGACGGGCTTCCATCGCCCGGGTGGGCAAGCGCAAGGGCTGCAGCTGCGGCGTGGGGATCGGGAGGGCCGTCCCCTCGGCGAACGCCCGCAGGAAGGCGTCGACAGCGTCCGGGTCGAACTGCACGCCTTTGCCCTCCTCCAGCTCGCGCATCGCGTGCTTGACGGAGAGCGACGGTCGGTAGGGGCGCACGCTCGTCATCGCGTCGAACGCATCCGCCACGCTGACCAGGCGGGCCTCGAACGGTATCACGTCGCCCTTGAGGCCGTCGGGAAAGCCGGTTCCATCGAGCCGCTCGTGGTGCGAGCGAACGATCGCCAGTGCGCCGGGAGCGTCGCGCATCAGGGGGCCAAGAATCCGCGCACCGATGACGGTGTGCTCCATGATGTGGCGGTACTCGGCCTCGGATAGCTTGCCGGCTTTATGCAGCACGCTCTCACTCACGCCGATCTTACCGACATCGTGCAGCTCGGCGCCGAGCGCGATCGTGTCGATCCCATCCTTGTCGAGTCCCAGCGCACGCGCGATCTCGACCGAGTAATTGGCGACCCGCATCGAGTGGCCGCGGGTGTACGCGTCTTTCGCTTCGAGCGCAAACACCAGTGCGTGCACACCCTCGAGAAACAGCTCCTCGATCCGGCGCGCCTGCGCTTCGACCCGCTCTTCCAGACCATGCTGGTAATTCCGGTTCTCGATGATCAGACGGCGCTTGTCGAGCGCCTGCGAAACGCGCGCGCGGACTTCATCGAGATGAAACGGCTTGGCTACGTAGTCGAGCGCCCCCATCTGCAGGCACGCGACGGCGCTTTCCACCTCGGCCACCGCCGTCACCACGATCACCGCCGTCTCGGGCCAGCGGTTGATGATCTCGCGCAGCAGCGTCACGCCGTCCATTTCCGGCATCCGCAAATCGGAAATCACGAGCGGCACCGGTACTTGCTCGAGCTCCTTCAGCGCCTCGACGCCCGAGCCGGCCTCGGCGCACGTGAAGCCTTCGCCTTCTAGGAGGCGCACGAGCACGCGACGCAGTCGCGGCTCGTCGTCTACGACCAGACAGCGCATTCCGGAGAAGGGTGGCACCGCGCTAACGTATGCGTCGCTTGCCCCTGGCGGAAGCCGCCCTTACGTTCCGGCCATGACGCGCGTCGCCGAGCAAGACCTCGCGAATCGCTTCGCGACCCGGGCAGTGCATGCCGGGCACGTAGGTGATCCCCTAAGTGGGGCCGTGATGACGCCGATCTATCAAACCTCCACATACATCCAGGATGGGCTGGGGCGCCACAAGGGCTACGAGTACGCGCGGACGCGCAATCCGACGCGAGAAGCGCTCGAGCGCAACGTCGCCGCACTCGAGGGCGGACGACACGGCTTTGCGTTCGGATCGGGGCTGGCGGCGCTCGACGCGGTGATGAAGCTGCTGTCCGCCGGCGATCACGTCGTGAGCGGCGAGAATGTGTACGGCGGCTCGCACCGCCAGATGACGCACATTTGGGCGCGCCTCGGCCTCGCGTTCACGTTCGTGGACGGCGGGGACACCGCAGCCGTTGCAGCCGCCGTCACGCCGAACACCAAGATGGTCTACGCCGAGACACCCACCAATCCGATGATGCGCCTGTGCGATCTCCCCGCGACGGGCGAGATCGCGCGGAAAGCGAAGGCGCTGTTCGTCGTGGACAACACCTTCGCGACGCCCTACTTCCAGCAGCCGCTCCAGTTCGGCGCCGACATCGTCCTGCACTCGACGACGAAGTATTTGAACGGCCATTCGGACATGGTTGGGGGGATGCTGGTGGCCAGCCGCGACGACGTCGCCGAGCGGCTGGGCTTCATTCAGAACTCGTCCGGCGCCGTGCCGGGACCCTTCGACTGCTGGCTGGCCTTGCGCGGCACCAAGACGCTGGCGTTGCGCATGTGCCAGCACGACGCGAGCGGCCGCCGCGTCGCCGAATGGCTGGAGCAGCATCCGCGCATCCAGAAGGTGTATTATCCGGGGCTCAAGTCGCACCCGCAGCACGATCTCGCCGCCCGTCAAATGAAGGGTTTCGGCGGCATGATCAGCATCGAGCTTGGTGACGAGGGCGTAGCCCGCCGCTTCGTCGAACGCACCAAGATCTTCGCACTAGCCGAGTCTCTGGGGGGCGTCGAGAGCCTCATTGGGCACCCGGCGTCGATGACGCATGCC